>NZ_JBGJZU010000028.1:65575-67731 GCF_041354475.1 Microcoleus sp. | reverse complement strand
GAGTGCCAACATTGATACTTATTTTACCAGTTACAGACAGCGATTGCGACAAGAACACCGTGTTTTTTGGACCTGATGTCTTTAATGTCAGGAAAAGTCTATGAAACTGCCGTTTAGTATCATCTCAACATAAGTGGGTTTGTCGTCAAGGTATTTTGATTTTCTGGGAAAGTTATTTTTATAAGAAATCTTTATATATTAATTAAATTTGGTTTTTTAATTATTATATTAAGATTGATGTTGTAAAAAAATGTAAAAAAATTATTGATAAAAATTCTGATTAATTTAACGATTTTGCGATATTTCAGAGTCTATTACTAAAAAGTGATTAAGCTATGGTACAATCGAAGTTATATAATTTGGCGTAAGTTATGACAAATTAAAAGCAGACTCTGTAATATTAAAAGCCTGAAATGCTTGTTTAGATTGAAATAGCGACGCTAGTTTAGGTGACAGAGAAAAAAAATGGCAGGCGTAAAAAGTAAAGTAATATAAAGTAAAATTTTGTTTTGTATCAAAGATGGGGAAAAATTCTCTAGTAGGGATTGAAAAGAAATCAAAAATGTGGTATTGAAACAGAGAGAATCACAGAGAATCAAAGATAGGTAGCCAAAGTAAGGCCGAGCAAAATCAAGAAAAAGTCGATCGCCCAGGAAGTTGGCTACAGGCTAAACATTTTGCCAGGAGTGAGTTACAATTCACCTGTTAAGGCGAAACAACTGCTAAATTTAAAAATTATCCTGTAGAAGTCAGAAGCTAAAAGTCTCAAGGTTTTCGACAGCTCGCGAATTAAAAAAAAAACTATGTCTCAAAATGTCACCGCAAAACAGATGGGTGTGGAATCAGCCCAAGACCCGATCGCCGTAGTGGCGACAGTGGAAACAGTCACCGCCGAAACAGTGGCGGTAGAATCCTACGCCGATAGGTTGATGGATGAACTGTTTGAAGGGGTCGATCGAGCATTTGATGAAAGTGGCGGACTCCCCACAGAGCCAGTACAGCCAGAAATTATTACGCTCAAGTCCATATCGGTACCTCAAATAGTGCTGTCGCCACCGCCAGCCATGGGCTACCAGCGCTCAGAAAAAGATGTCGCAGCGATCGCCCGCCGAGTCGCCCTAGAAACAACCAAAAAACATCAGTCCAAACAATCCTTCGATAAAATGCTGCTGGGAGCAGCCTTTGGTTCGCTGATGTTAGTGTTGGGGCTGTGGTTGGCAAGTCGATCGGGACTGGTGCGTTTACCAGTGGCGGCAACCACAAGTACCACGCCGACAGCTACCACAAAAACAGCGCCAGACACGGAGTTTTCCGAATACGTGCAGCGATCGCTAGAGGCGATCGAACAAAAAAAATCACCCCAGGCAAACGTCCAACTTCCTGGAGTACCCGGAGTCGCCCCCCCAGGGACACTGCCCAACATTTCAATTTCCGGCGCGCCACCAGCTACGGCCGGTCTTTCCACAGCAGTTAACCGCGTCGCTGAGGCGATCGAGCAAGCCGCCGCCCAACAACCAGGAGCACCCACGCCCCAAGTAGTGATTATCCCACCGGCAAACACAACGGTGACAAACCCACTTCCGGCCCCAACTGTCGCAGTTTCTCCTTCAGCTAACCCTCCCTCCTCTGGGAGAGCGATCGCTGTTGCCGGTAGCACCAGTCCCAGCACTAGCCCCGTCGCCACTTCCCCTTCCCCCTCCACATCTCCCGAACCGAAAATTTCGGCTCGCGAAGAACCAGCAGCCCCCCCCGCAGCAGCCCCCCCCGCAGCAGCCCCATCAGCAGCAGCCCCATCAGCAGCAGCAGTCCAGCCGGCAGCACCGCAGTCACAACCAGCGACACCAAGCGTCAGCACCACGCCCACAGCGGCTCACACCCTGGTAGGGATTTTGGAATTGGGCGATCGCTCGGCTGCTTTATTTGAAGTAGATGGCGTAGCCCGCAGAATTTATGTCGGCGAAAGCATAGGTGCTAGTGGTTGGACTTTGGCAGAAATTAAAAATCAAGAAGCAGTGATCCGCAAAGGAGGAGATGTGCGATCGGTTTTTGTCGGTCAGAAGTTTTAATTAGTTAGTTGACTGTTGACTGTTGACTGTTGTCAGTTGACAGTTCCAGTACCCTGAGCGTAGTCGAAGGGTCGAAGGGTCAGTTAACCA
>NZ_JBGJZU010000028.1:0-65475 GCF_041354475.1 Microcoleus sp. | reverse complement strand
ATAACAAATAACCCTTCGACTTCGCGGTTCCTGAGCGTAGTCGAAGGGCAGGGCACCGCAAATAACAAATAACCCTTCGACTTCGCGGTTCCTGAGCGTAGTCGAAGGGCAGGGCACCGCAAATAACAAATAACCCTTCGACTTCGCGGTTCCTGAGCGTAGTCGAAGGGCAGGGCACCGCAAATAACCAATAACCAATAACCAATAACAACTAACCAATAACTAATAAAATAGGACGAGTAAACAATGGGCTTATTTGACGATGTTAGTAGATTTTTAGAAACAAAATTAGAAGAATTCTTACGCAGCAATCCACATCTGGAATTGCAAGCAATAGAAGAACAACTCAAAGAACAAGAAGAAGACACCCTGCGACTAATTCTCGAAATCCAAAAACAAGAGAAAACCCTGCAAGCAGAAATTCTGTCCACAGCCGAAGAAATTCAACGCTGGAACGATCGCATCAATAAAGCCAAAGCATCTCAAAGGCTCGACCTCGCCCAAGCAGCCCAAGAAAGACAAGCAACTTTACTACGTCAGGGAAATCAGCGCTGGGGTCAAATGCAAGGCTGCAAAGAACGGATTGAAAAAGCCAAAGAACTTTATCGCCAAATTCAGCTACGGCGAAAAGAAGTTCGAGCAAAAGCAGCCGCAGCAGCCACTAGCAATGCTGCGAAAACAGCTAGTAAAACCGAGCAGAGTTGGGATACAAAAGGTTGGAATCAAAGTTCCAATTATAGCAGTTTTAGTGCGGCCGACCCTTTGGAAGACAAGTTTCAACGCTGGGAAGCTGATGAAGAACTCGATCGCATGAAACGCAATATGAATCGATAATTTATAATCAATCTAAAATCTCTCTCTTCTCTTCCTCTGCGCCCTCTGCGCCCTCTGCGGTTCAATTATTCCTAACCACATAATTCAAATCCATGACTACTCAAAACACCCCCGTTTCCCCCGTCACCTGGCTCGAAGACCGAGTTATACTAATTGACCAAAACCGACTCCCCCAGGAATACAGCACAGTCGAAATTAGCCGCAGTGATGACATGGCCGAGGCGATTAAAACTATGATAGTTCGCGGTGCTCCGGCGATCGGGGTAGCAGCAGCTTACGGAATGTATTTGGGTGCGAGGGAAATCGAAACGGGCGATCGCACCGAATTTTTAACTCAACTAGAAAAAGTCGGCGATTTACTGCGATCGACCCGTCCCACTGCGGTGAATTTATTTTGGGCAATATCGCGAATGCTCAAAACAGCCGATCAAACTAGCGGTTCCGTCGAACAAATCCAAAAAACTTTGCTAGAAATGGCTAAAACCATTCAAGCAGAAGATTTGCAAACCTGTAAAGATATCGGCGACAAAGGTTTAGAAGTTCTCCCAGCTACACCCGAAAAATTAACATTACTAACTCACTGCAACGCCGGTGGTTTAGCAACAGCGGGCTACGGTACAGCTTTAGGTGTCATTCGTTCAGCTTGGCGAGAAGGCAGACTCGCCAGAGTTTTTGCCGACGAAACTCGTCCCCGTCTCCAAGGCGCAAAACTGACAACTTGGGAATGCGTACAAGAAGGAATTCCCGTCACATTAATTGCCGACAATATGGCCGCCCACTGCATGAAACAAGGCATGATTCACGCAGTAGTTGTCGGTGCAGATAGGATTGCAGCTAATGGCGATGCTGCTAATAAGATTGGCACTTACAGTTTAGCAATTATCGCCAAAGCTCACAACGTTCCTTTCTTTGTAGCCGCGCCTCTTTCTACCATTGATTTTGAACTTTCTGACGGGAGTCAGATTCCCATTGAAGAACGCGATCCCATTGAAATGTATCAAGTTGGCACTACGCGGATTTGTCCTGTGGGAGTCGAATTTTATAATCCCGCTTTTGATGTAACTCCTGCGGAACTAATCTCAGGAATTATAACAGAATATGGCACTGTTGCTCCTGCACAATTGAAACAGTTTAAGTCCAAACAATTAGTTTAAGACTATGTTACTAAACCGCTTAATTCAACAGGTATCTCTGAAAATAAGCCGGATTTATAGCTACCAAAACTGGCAGATTGGAGCAATTTTAACAACTCTAACTCTGCCCGTTTTTTTCTGTACAGCCTCGGAAGCTCAATCATCAAAAACGGTGAAAGCTAAGGAAGCAGAAGGCAAACAATACGTTATTTCCCTGAATAAAGCTCAGCAAGCTTACTATGCAGAAAATACGGGGTTTACAAGTTCCATTGCCAATTTAGGCTTGGGGATAAAACCTGAAAGTCCCAATTACAAATATTCCATTAGTACGGGAAACAAAGCTGTATTTAATTATGGAGTTTCCCAACAACCAAATCTGAAAAGTTTTGTGGGAGGAGTGTTTTTGATCGGAAATACTACCAAAACAATCCTGTGTCAAACTGCTGCTGCTAGCACGACGAAGCCAGCAACTCCTACTAACAAGAATGGTACTTTAGCCTGCGCTGCTGGAACGGCTAAAATTTAGAGATAAATCACGTCCGATCGATAGCTGCGCCCGATATTGAGGGTCGATATTTTCATCTAACAGGTATTTAACAGTCATTAATGAACTCGCTCCAATTGTTGAGATTTCTGATTTTGCTCTTTAATCTGACGCATTTTCAAGACAAAAGGTGATGGATTGCGATCGTATTCAGCTTCAGCTTTCAGGCAATATTCTAACCAATCTCCTACATATTTCCCTACAGTTTTTTGATTTTCTAGATAGTAGAGAATCGTAGCATAAACTTGAGCCATAGTCACTGTCCGAAATTTTTGAGCTATGGCTTCTGGAGTTTGGCCGCGGTGGATGTATTCGTAGAGAATGTGTTCGATACCGACGCGGGTTCCTTTGATGCGGATATCTTCTGGTGTTAAAAATTCAAAGTAATCTTCTAATTGCATGATTGTTTATCATTTTTACTGTGAGTTTTGAGTGTATGCTGAGTGTAGCACATTGGCTACTTCAACTCCCCGCAGTCCGGCAGGGGTTGAAACCCCTGCCTCAAAGCGAAAGTCCTCTGAAGAGGACTAAAGAAATTATCAGTCATCTTCTCAGTCCTCTTTAGAGGACTTTCGCTATTAGCCAGGGGTTTGAACCCCTGGCGGTTTTCGGGAATACGTTAGTTAGCTGATGTAGAAATTTTCAACTTATTTAGAACTTGCGCGTCGAGACCCAAGAAACCGGGTTTTTTGCAGTTTTTACGGTTTTCAACGAAGTATTGTCGAAAAAACCCCGGTTTCTGACTCCTCGTAAGTCCTATTATGATCGCTCTTGTTGTCTATCAAAATTTTATCGAGGATTCTGTACCGTGAGTAATAGTGGAAAGTTCTTTAACGTCGCAAACCTGACTATCGGTGTACTAGGTTTGGTAGGGACTGCTATCGCTATTAAAATTACTGTTGTTCAAGCTTGGCCAGACCCGATAATCCCTAAAAACGCTCGTTTTTCCTGCCAACAGAGGCCAGATACTCAGCGGGGAGGTGACGTTTGGACTATCATGTATCGTCACGATAAAGGTCAGCAACCTTGGTTGAAAATCGTGACAACTTTTGGTGGTGGTTATACACCCCTAAAACGCTGCGAAGAAATTTCTCAACGCTTGGAAATTTATCGCAAAGATGGTTTAACTAAGTTAGATTATAGAGGTGATTCTAATACGCCGAATCAATATGTAATTTGTGCTAAAACTAAGCAGATCGAAAATTGTTCGCTGTTGGTAACGTTGAAGGCAGGCAGCCAAACCGAGGCTCATAAAGCAGTGCAAGATATGACTGAAAATTTGCTGAATAGTGGTAATGGGGTTTATCAAAATAGCGATGGCAAGTTGGCAACTTCTCAGTTTTCTCCGGCTTCGCCAGAGATTGATTTAACTCCTTTTTTGGCTGAAGAGGATCGGATTGCTGGATCTAATTCTGCTAAGTGATATCAGGTGCTATTCCAAACTTTGTTATTGCTAACGAAGTGAAGCAATCGCAAGCCTCTGCGATTGCTTCGCTTCACTACGTTTCGCTCGCAATGACATACAATAATGAGGTTAATGGACATCAAATTAACCGCAGTACGAGGTATCGGAAACGCACACACCGCATGAATTCGTGTATTTTGTTTTCCTCACCATTTTTAATAAAAAATCGAAGCCTTTATAGGCTTCAATTATTTTTTAAAGTTTTTCTTCATCCACCCCAAACCAAAACCAAACTCCCCCATCTCCAACCTAAAATACTTCACCACCAACACCACACACACATAAATCCCCAAAACCCCCAAAACACCAAAATCCACTAACCACGACCAGAACGCCCAAACAACAGATATTATGATGTCTTTTAACGAATTTGCTTTAGCAATGGGTTCATTTAGCAAATCCGACTTATTTTCCTGTTTTTTATAATCTGCTTTAGGAGTCGGTTGATTTTCCCAAGACTGATTTGCCAGATAAGTTTGAATGGGAATTCCCCTCGGTAATTTATCCTTCGCCTGCCCGTGAACTGCAACCACTTTACCGCTAGTATCTAAAACAGGCGCGCCACTTATCCCAACAGAAACTTGACCTGTATAGTTAATTCCATATCCCTCCGGCAAGACAACATTAACCCTCGATACTGAACCTTCCAAAAATTCCGGCGCTAAATCTTCGTTTTGAAGAACAGGAAAACCAGAAATATAGATTTTATGTCCTACTTTTAGCTCGTTAGAATTACCAAAATTGACACTCGGATAAGGACAATTTTCCCCGGCAGACTTAAACGTCACCACTGCCAAATCGAAATTGGGACTTGTTTGAATACTGTCAGTTGTATGACTTTGTTTGTCCTGATAAGTTTGCAGTTTCAAACTATAGCCTTTAACCACATGACCGGCCGTAAGAACAGTGCAAACTCCCTTTTTTCCCGGTATAATAAACCCCGTACCGTGTCCGCCTTGATTTTCGTAGTAAATCAGCACGAGGCTCTTGTTAACTGTTTCAGCAATTTCTTGAGATGACTTCGGCTGGGAGCAACTTGTTAAGGAGAGTCCGATGAGGGTAAAAATTAGCCAGCAAGAGCGGAATTTCATGAATTTTGCTGATAGTTTTATGGAATAATGGAGTAAATGAATAATTTCTACAACAGTGATGTGTTGTTTTTTAGGTAGGAGATTAATATGAAAGTATACCATTTTTTTGTCATTGTAGCTACGGGTAGGGAGATGGGAGCGATCAAAGGTGAGAAGTGAAGATTTAAAGCCTCTCGATATCTCGCTGGTAGCCAAGTCTAGATCCCCCTAAATCCCCCTTAAGAAGGGGGACTTTGACTGCACTCTTGCCCCCTCTTAAGAAGGGGGACTTTGACTGCACTCTTGTCCCCCCCTTCTTAAGGGGGGCTAGGGGGGATCGAGATTTTGTGGACTCGCTTATGGCCAAGTCTAGCTCCACGTTTAGGTGCTTCCGATGCTATAATTCTAGAATCATTTCCCGATCGCACCGCCACTGACTTGATAAATGCCTTGGCTGATGCCGATGCTTCCCCAGACGAAATTGAACAAACAATTATAAAAAATGATTGAGCTTGTAAACAATGGCACTGAAAGAATTAGAAAAACAACTACTTGCCTTAACTCCCAGTGAAAAAACTCAGGCAATACAGCTATTAGTCCAAAGTTTAAGCAATACTTGGCAAGGAATCGAAAAAACTCCGGGCGTGTGCGGTGGCGATGCTAGAATTGCCAAGACTCGCATACCTGTTTGGTCGATGGTAAATTATCGCCTTCTAGGTGCAAATGATGTGCGAATTTTGCAAGACTTTCCTCATTTGAATGCAGCAGATTTGGCGAATGCTTGGGCTTATGCTGATGCACACCCAGAGGAAATTGAAGCTGCGATCGCTAGAAATGAGGAAGATTAACAACTAGATTTAAGCTAAAATATTAAACATATATTCCCCAAAAAATAGGAATAAACTATGACACTCACCGAATTAAAAATTGATCTAGCATCCTTAAATTCAGCCGACAAAGCAGTGGCTATAGAAATTTTACTTCAAACCTTAAGCACTGGTGCTATAGGCATTAAAAAGACTCCCGGCGTGTGTGGCGGCGATGCCTGTGTTGGCAATACTCGCATACAAGTTTGGGTACTTGTGGGTTATCGCCGTCTCGGATGCAGCGATGCTGAACTTTTTAAGTGCTATCCCCATTTGACTGCGGCTGATTTAGTCAATGCTTGGGCTTATGCTGATGCTTACCCAGAAGAAATTGAACAAGCAATTAAAGAAAATGAGGAAGCCTAAAACCTGGCACGAATTTGCTATAATCTAAATATTATCAGATCCGAACGATCGCACTTATGACTATACAAGAATTAGAAACTCAAGTCTTAACCTTAAATCCGGTTGATAAAGCTAAACTTATCAGCATCCTAACTCAAACTTTAACCAACGGTTCTCTAGGCATCAAAAAAACTCCCGGTGTGTGTGGCGGCGATGCTTGTATCGGCAATACTCGCATACCAGTTTGGTCTTTGGTGTGCGATCGCCGTCTAGGTGCTTCCGATGGTATCATCCTAGAATCATTTCCCGATCTAACCGCCGCTGACTTGGTAAATGCGTGGGCTTATGCTGATGCTTACCCAGAAGAAATTGAACAAACAATTAAAGAAAATGATGAAGTTATGGAAGAAAGCGAGGTTTATTAAAAGTTGGCACGTTTTTACACAGATGAAAACTTCCCGCTAGCAGTGGTGGAATTACTGCGGGCTTTGGGTCACGATGTATTGACAGCGAGGGAAGCAGGAAATGCAAATCTTCAAATTCCTGACGAAGATGTGTTAGCTTTTGCTGCTAGCAATGACCGAACAGTTTTGACACGCAATCGCCGTCATTTCATGCGCCTGCATCTTCAAAACTCTGACCATTCTGGTATTGTTGTTTGCACGGAAGACCCAAATTTTGAAAGGCTGACGACGCGAATTAATGAGGCTATTTCTGCTGAGGAAATATTGACTGGCAAATTGATTCGAGTTAACCGTCCTTCGAGGTAAAGAAAAGCTAACCATATAAAATGATTGAGATCGTAAAAAATGGCAATGAAAGAATTAGAAAAAAAACTCCTTATAAATGAGGAAAATTAATAAATGGTGCGTCTTTATGCAGATGAAAATTTTCCACTGGTAATCGTGGAATTACTGCGAACTTTTGGTCACGATATTTTGACAGTGCAGGAAGCTGGAAATAGTAAGGTGCGTCGCCTTCTACCATCTGCAAGTTTCATCTAACATATAGCAGCGACACACCCGACAAAGAACGCACCTCACTTAAAAAAAACACTATACAAACGATCGAGCTTTAAAGTCTCAACCTACTTGTTCTAGATATTGAGCCAAATCGTCCCGCAGGCGGCTCAGTTCGGCTTCGGTGGTGACGCGCACCCGATCGTCCCGAACCGTAATCAGCACTTTCGCAGCAAAGGGAGTCGGCCAGATATTCGGATTGCAGAACACCTCAAAAAATACCTCCCCTGCATAGCGGTATTCCATCGGCTTCTGGGGAGAGGCTTTGCCGCCCGCAGTTTTGGCTGCTACTGCTTTGAGACTTTCCATCAAAGTGGCGATCGCACTTTGCAAATCCCGCGCAGCTTGGGGGGAAAAGCTAAAGGAGACAGAACCTTCAACTAAATTCAGCGTAAATTGAGAAACAGACATAAGCAATGAAATTTAACAGACAATTGTTAATGATAAAAGATACAGTAACCGAAAAGAAGTACATTCTCGCTAAAATGGGCAGCCTGAATCCAATTAATTAAAAACTATCTCAATAAGCTAGGCCAAATTAATGAGTGTAAATATAACTCTAAGCTAGAGTCTGCAAGACTTTTAACCTTTTGTTACTCGATCGGCTTTAAACTAGAAATTAGAAATTTTGATTTCTGATTCAGGAGACTCTATGCTAGCCGATAACCGTTCCGAAATCCGTAAGGTATTAATCATTACGTTATTGCTAAATATACTGGTGATGGCAATTAAAGCCGTAGTTGGTTGGTTGACAGGTTCTCTTAGTTTGTTAGCAGATGCCTTGCACAGTGTCACAGACAGCGCTAATAATATTTTAGGACTGGTGACTAATCATTATGCCAATCCCCAACCCGATCGCGATCATCCCTACGGACATCAGAAATTTGACGCGATCGGAGCTCTGGGAATTGCTGTTTTTTTGGGAATTGCCTGTTTTGAAATTCTCAGCGGCGCGGTGCAAAGGTTGCTACATGGTGGCAAAATTGTCAAAATATCCCCGAATGAACTATGGATATTGCTGATTGTACTAGGAATCAATATTTTTGTTACTTTTTACGAGCGCAGGGTTGGGAAACGCCTTGGTAGTGCTATTCTAGTGGCGGATGCTCAACATACGATGAGTGATGTTTGGGTAACAATCATGGTAATTGCTGGGTTGATTGGTGTTTGGCAAGGACAGGTTTGGAATATACCTCAATTGCAATCCCTAGATGTATTTTTGTCTTTTCCTGTGGCTTTGTTGGTGTTTCACAGCGGTTGGAAGGTGCTAACAGAAAATCTACCTTGGTTGGTGGATGAAATGGCGATCGCACCGGAAATTATTCACGAGATCGCGATGGATGTACCGGGGGTTGTCAACTGTCACTCGATCGCCTCTCGTGGCGTAGTCGGGCGTCAGGTGTTTATTGATATGCACATGATTGTGGATGCGGCTGATGTAGAAACTGCTCACCGGATTACAGAAGAAGTAGAAGCCCATTTGGAAGAACGTTTCAGTCCTGTACGCATCTTAATTCACGTTGAGCCACCCGCTTATCAGTCGGATCAAATTAGCTATGATTCTGAAAACAGAAGTCATTAGTCATTAGTCATTAGTCAGCGGTGATTCGTCATTAGTTATTAATCCTGTCAGAGGAGGAGGAAGGTATTTTTGCCCATCGCAATTCCTCCAATTTTTGACATGAAATGTAGCCAGCCATGCTAGGATGTGATAAAACTCCAGATGCAGAACAGACTCGATACACAACCATCGAGGCTAAAAAATATCAGAGTCACCCCTGTACAACCAAATCCATTGCCAGTAATGAGTCCTGAGAATACCTTACACGACGTATCAACTGATGTAGATGCCCAATCTACAAGTGCAGCAGACAGCCAGTCTCCTGAACATCATCCTGAATCACTCCAACCAGAACTTCAGGAAGAATCTCAGACAGAATCTGGGCCAGATGCTCAGACAGAATCTCAGACAGAATCTCAGACAGAATCTCAGACAGAATCTCAGACAGAATCTCACGCAGAAATTCAGACAGAATCTCCGACAGATGCTCCTTCAGAAATTCAACCAGAGTCTGGGTCAGAATCTCACTCAGAAATTCAGCCAGAATCTGGATCGGAATCTCCACAAATTCAAGCAGAAAAAGTAAGCAAGCCTACTCCCAAGCCAATCAAGAAATCTGATTTGGCCTATCAGCAAAAAACTCAACAAGATGCTCCTCAAGCAAAAACAGAAGGGGAAAGCAAGCCTACTCCCAAGCCGATCAAAAAAAGTGATTTGCCACCTCCACCTGCTTCAGAACCTCAGCTAGAGGCTGCCACAGAGCAACCAGCACCAGCAGAAATCCCGTCTACTCCAAAAGCGAAGAAAATAATTGGAGGAGTGTCTAAATCGGCATCTCAGAGAAAACCTTCTAGAGATGGAGCCGAAAGTGGCGGTGGCTTCAATATGGCGACTCAAAGACCGCCGAAAGCACCAAAATCTAATTCTTGAAGCAGGACTATCGACTCTTATAATTAAAAGATGCGATCGCTCTCGATCGCACTTTAAAAAAATTACCATCAAAATTTACTCGCAATCAAAGGTTTTAGACAATTCAAGAATTAGACAAACCTTACCCGGTCGATCGAGCTAATTGCATGATTTGTGATTGATAAGGATTGCGCGAAAGAATTACGGCGGTTTCAGCTTTGCCAGAGTTAGCGGAATTGATATCAACCCATGAACACAAATAAACGCAGATAAAATTCCATCTGCGTTTATTTGTATTAAAATAATCTTGTATTTATCACTCCCACTCGATGGTTCCAGGCGGCTTAGAAGTAATGTCGTAAACCACGCGGTTCACCCCTTTCACTTCATTCACAATCCGGTTCGATATTAGTTCTAACAAATCGTAAGGAACTCGCGCCCAATCAGCCGTCATCCCATCTTCACTGGTAATAAACCGCAAAACGATCGGATAAGCATAGGTGCGTTGGTCTCCCATCACACCTACACTACGAATGGGAAGCAAAACTGCAAAAGCTTGCCAAAGTTGGTTGTACAATCCGTGCCGATTAATTTCTTGGCGCACCACTAAGTCAGCATCCCGCAAAATATTTAATCTTTCTGCGGTAACTTCTCCCAGAATCCGAATCGCTAATCCTGGCCCTGGGAAAGGTTGTCGGTTGACGATTTCTTCTGGAAGCCCGATCGACCGGCCGACTTTTCGCACTTCATCCTTGAACAATTTTCGCAGCGGTTCGATCAGCTTAAAGCACAAATCTTTAGGTAGCCCGCCGACGTTGTGATGGCTTTTAATTTTAACAGCAACTCTTTCACCACTTTTGGGATCTACATTAGTGTCAGCAGATTCAATTACATCTGGGTAAAGAGTACCTTGGGCGAGGTAATCGAAGGGTCCAAGACGTTTCGATTCTGCTTCAAATACGCTGATAAATTCGTGACCAATCCGCTTGCGTTTTACTTCCGGATCGGTAACACCTTCAAGCTGAGCTAAAAAGCGTTCGCGAGCATTAACATACTCAACATCAATGTGGAATTGCTCTTTAAATAATTTCACCAACCGTTCCGGTTCATACTTCCGCATAAACCCTTGGTCGATAAACATACAGGTAAGTTTATCGCCGATCGCCCTATGCAGCAAAAAAGCCAAAGTTGAAGAATCAACCCCGCCGGATAGAGCCAATAATACTCGTTTGTCTCCGACTCTGGCTCTAATTTCACGAATCGATTCCTCGACAAAAGTAGCTGTCGTCCAAGTCGGTTCGCACTCGCAAATATGATAAACAAAATTACGAATTAAAGCCTGTCCACCGATGGAATGAACTACTTCTGGATGAAACTGAACTCCGTACAAATTTTTGTCGTGATTAGCAATTGCCGCACAGGAAGTATTTTCCGTGTGAGCTAGAATCGCAAAACCTTCTGGCAATTGGGTACAAGAATCTCCATGGCTCATCCACATGGTGCTACCATCTTCGACATTAGTCAACAAATCCGTAGGGTCGTCAATGGATAGGGATGCCTTGCCATATTCGGCTAACTTAGCGCGATCGACTACCCCTCCGAGTTGCTTGACCATCAACTGCATCCCGTAGCAAACACCCAACACGGGTATTCCTAAATGCCAAATTTCCGGGTCACATTGGGGAGCTCTTTCGTCATATACAGAACTCGGCCCACCTGAAAGAATAATTCCTTTAGGAGCGATCGCTGCTAACTGTTGGGCAGTAGTGCGGTAAGAAATAACTTCTGAATATACTTGAGTTTCGCGAATGCGGCGAGCAATCAGTTCGGAATATTGCGAACCGAAGTCGAGAATCACGATCTTCTGGCGATCGATCTGCCCTAGAGAAGAGTTGCTTAGGGCGGATTCAGTTTCTATTTGAGTAGTCACGGTTAGTGGGTAATTGCTAATTGCTAATGGGTAGAACCTAGAACCGAGATTATTCGTCTGAAATAAACCTAGGTAATTAAGGTCTAGGGAGTTGGAATTAAGACTTAATTAAGTATTATCCCCGATCGATCTTGGAGCAAGAGTTACGGGATATTCACACCACATTAACAAATTTGTGTCAAAAATGTATCTCCTAGTTCACTTTTAACAATAATTTTGCGATCGCGCCCGAACATCACTGAGCCCACGGGCACACGCTGCCCGCTGTGAGTAAACACGCAATCCGATGAGCGCAAGTCTATCTGTTGAGCGATGTCGCCGTAAATGCGATCGACCCAATTGCTGTGATTCTCCGCATCAAAAACCCGCAGTTGCTCCAGAGCATCTTCTGCCGTAGCAGCCTCAAAAATCGAGGAACACACATCAGCCGGCATTCCGGCCCGCGCACAAAAAGCTGTCAGAATTTCGCGCCGCCCATCGGCGAGGTGGTGATGAGTGTGAAAAATCCCCGCCGCCAATTTCATTAACTTTCCGTGATAGCCAAACAGCAGAATCGATTTCACACCCTGACATCCAGCCTCTGCTAGTAAAGGGCCTAGCCAATTAGCAGTTTTGACCAGCCGCTGCGGATCGATGCCCAGTTGTCGAGCCAAATCCAAGCCATTTTCGCCGATGCAAAACACCAAACAATCAAATAGCTGGGCTTTTTGTTGTAGTTGTTCGCGGTAAATTTCCAACTGTCCGGGGGCGCTCAAGGGTTGAGAAATGCCCGTTGTACCCAGCAGCGACAGTCCTTCTACCACACCGAAAGCTTCGTTGGAAGTACGGGTTGCCAGTTGGCGACCTGATGGCAGAATCAAGGTGACAGTAATTTTTTCTCCGGTTTGGAGTTCTCGGCTGAGATTCACACGCAACAGCCGCTGGGCATAATCGTAGATTGCCGCTCCTCCACCGGTTTTGTGATGTCCAATTCCCTCGCCCCCAACAATCAGTATTTGTTCTTGTGCTTCCTCAATTTCTCCCTCGGACACTCTCCGTAATTCCACCATTGCCCAAACTGGGGTATGGCGAGTCAGATCTAGGTTGTCACCAGGGTCAGAGCGAGTCACAGCTAAAGCTGTGTCAGTTTTTATTACAGATACTTGTTCGATGGGTACTGATGCGGTTATTATGGGTTCTAGTAAATCTACTGAGACGCTATCTACAGATTGAATACCTCTACGCAAACAGCGCAGGGCGGCTAGTGCGGCAGCACAGGCAAATACTGGGAGTGTGTACCCGGAACGAGGTTGAGTTTTTGTCATGATGGATTGTTGATATCTGTAAATTTACTGATGAGAAGCATCACAGAGCAGGAGTGACACCGCTCAAATATTTAAGCCTAGTTAGTTATCGAGTTGGCTGTCAATAGCAGTTAGCGTCATTTTTATCAATCGTTTTTTTGTTTACGAGTTGCGATCGAGATCATACTTTTTTGAGATTCGATTATGAATAAAGCCACTACTATCATGCCGTCAGTTGTGTTTTGTTCCACTGACAGAACATCATCATCTAATACGATTGTTTTACAACCCTTGGGTTGTCTTGCTGGACTCGCTGTTCTCGATTTCCAAGCGAACTTGGAACAAGCTCTGGAAACCGCAGCCTTGGGAGTTGTGGTGGATTTCCAACAAGTCGAGGCCTTAGCCCTAGAGGGAATTAACGCACTGGTAATCGGGCTAGAGTTAGCCGCCATACTCGGTAAGTCGATCGTCTTTCAATCTATGGATGTAGCTAGTCGTAAAAGTTTCATCGTGGAGTGGAGCCTCGCGCGGGAAATTTGTTTTGGGCCTTGGGGGGACTTGTTTGAGGGCGAACTCGAAAAATTCTTTGGTGTCGAAATTCTGCGATCGCAGCCTTGTTAAGCCCGACTACCTACTTTTTGCAAAATCCCTAAACTTAGATATTCCAAACGGTCGATGCTAAGGGCGATCGCTTGTCATCTATAATAATCAAAATTACCCGGACTTGCCAGTCCTACTTTTAGACTAACATCTTGTAGGTAGGACTGGTTTTATATGACTACATAGGAAAAGGAAGAAGGAAGAAGTCACCCCCCGAAAGGGGTAAATTCAGGAAAAAGGAAAAAGAAACCTCCCTTGATAAAAAAGAAGAAATAACCAGAGAAATTCAGGCATAATCAAAGCTTAAGTGATTCAGAATATCCTCGTACTCTTGGCAGTTACTATCCTAGCTCAGCTAGATGTATCCTGGGCTTGTTCAAATTTTCCAACTCAAATCTCAAATCTCAAATTGATTTATGGTTGAACCAGTTGCAGAGTTAAATGAAGGCAGATTTCTTCAGACCCCAGACCTACTAAAAAAAACCAACTCTCAGTTAGTCATATCTCCACAAACAGCTCTCAAAATTTCTAAACAAGACATTCGTTCGACTCTGAAAGCATCAACTCTAGACGGCGTTTTTGCCAGTGTCTTCGAGTCCGCCACCAGCGGCGTAATTCTCAGCAATTTCTTGCTCCAACTAGGTGCTACCAGCGTTGAAATAGGCATATTATCTGCGATTCCGATGGTGGTGAATCTGCTGCAACCATTAGGGGCCTACATTGCCGATCGCACAACCAGTCGCCATTGGTATAACCTGTTCATATTCGGGGTTTCGCGGCTGCTGTGGCTGGTGCTAGTCGTGGAAATTGTCTGGGGGAGACAAAACACCGACTCCCACCTGCTACTGGAATGGACACTAGCAACTGCCTTGGCTGCTAGTTTACTGGCAGCTTTTGCCCATTCTAACTGGTTTAGTTGGATGGCCGTCGTGGTGCCTCACCGTTTGCGCGGACGCTATTTTGGCTTTCGCAACAGCGCTGTCAGCCTCATCGCTTTGCTGGGAGTCCCACTGATGGGATTGACAGTTTCAACTTGGGGGACAGATCCGATTTTTGGCTACGGTATCGTCTTATTTTTGGGAGTGTTGGCGGGACTGATTAGTTTGGGGTTTCAATTCTTGATGGTGGATGTGAATCCGCAAGTTTATGGAACCGATGAAGATGGGGAGCAATTCACGGAAAAATTAGGTCAAACCCCGACTAATTTTTTGACTGCCCTGCTCAAAAATTATAATTTTTTAATATTTTTATATTACTTAATTTTATGGACATTTGCAGTTAATTTAAGTGCGCCTTTTTTTAATATCTACTTGCTGAAACAATTAAATTTGGATGTGAGTTTAGTGACTATTTATAACAGCTTGAGTGCCGGGGCAAATCTGCTGCTGCTGCTGTTTTGGGGCAAATTAGCCGATCGCTGGGGAAATCGCCCGCTGCTAATTGTGGTTGGGTTATTAGTGGCAATCACACCTGTGCTGTGGTTGGTAACAGGCAATTACCCCATGGCGCTTTGGGTATGGCTACCACTGCTACATTTACTGGGAGGAACGACTTTAGGAGCGATCGAACTTTGTACTAAAAATATTCAAATGGAAATAGCACCAATTAAACAACCTTCGAATTATTTTGCGATCGCGGCGGCGGTTGCGGGAGTGGCGGGGGCTTGTGGAACTACCGCCGGCGGCTTTCTAGCTCAAGCACCGACGATGAGTTTGGAAGGATTGTTTGCGCTGTCGGCTGGTTTACGGCTGATTGCGATTCTGCCTTTGGTTTTGGTGCGAGAACCTCGTAGTCTATCGTTGCGCGAGATCCTACCGGGTTTTTTACTTTTCCAGTTTAACCGGGGCTAGAAAACCATTGCACAATTTTTTTAATTAATTAAGAAATATAAATAAAATTGAAATTTTAATACAACAAACTAGAGTATATGGTGTTTTGGGATTAACATTCTGAAAATAGAAATAGCTCAAGATCACCCCGCCAGCTCCCAATTTAGAATGCGAAATTAGGAGCGATCGCCGTCAGGGGATAGAAAAACGGGAATTGTCAATCTCAAGTAACCGATTACGACAGCTCGCTATCAAATTTCAGATTCAAGGAGAGAATATGAAACGTCTGATCGTTTGCAGTGATGGAACTTGGCAACAACTAAATAGTAGTTACCCAAGTAATGTGATTAAGCTTGCCCAGGCAGTGAAACCGAGCGCCAGTGACGGGCTTGGGCAGATCGTGTTTTATGACGAGGGAATTGGAGCCGAGACTAACAAGCTTATGGGCGGAGCCACTGGACTGGGAATCGATCAAAATATACAAGATGCCTATCGTTTTCTTTGCCTAAACTATGAGCCTGGTGACGAAATCTATCTATTCGGGTTCAGTCGCGGTGCTTACACAGTCAGGAGTCTAGCGGGGATGATCCATTGCTCCGGTCTGCTAGACCGCCCGAATATTACCAGAGCATCTGAAGCTTACGAGCTTTACCGCAACCGAGGCATTAAACCAAAGGATAAGATAGCAGCCGATTACCGCGAAGATTACGGCGATCGCGTCCCGATTACCTTGCTTGGTTGTTTCGACACCGTTGGAGCCCTTGGTATTCCGGTTCTACCCGCCTTCAAGAAGTATGACGAACAGCTCAAGAAAAGGTACAGATTCCACGACACCACTTTAAATAAGTCGATTCAGAATGCGTTGCACGCCGTGGCGATCGACGAAGTTCGCGAAATCTTTGATGTTACCCTGATGAAAAAAAATCCTGATGCCCCCAACCAGCGGGTTATTCAAGTTTGGTTTCCAGGCGAACATGGCTGCATCGGCGGTGGCACTAAAGAACACAGCGGTTTATCAGATGCCACCTTACAGTGGATGTTAGATTCGATCGGTAACCTGGGATTGGGGCTTGAATTCGATCCAAGTGCCATTCCCACAGGTATCAATCCCAATTATGAGATTGATTTTAAAAACGCTCCAGGGTTCTTCAAATTGGCAGGAGTCAAGTTTCGCGAAGTGGGCGATGCCCTTGAGGATCTTCATGAAAGCACGATCAAGCGTTTGGAAAACCGAAAGGACTACCGCCCCAAGAATCTCGAAAAGATTTTACCCAAACTTAATTCAAAGTGAAGACTGCATCAAGGTATCGGAATTGAAGCTTGGCGATCGATCACATCTCAAACAACCAACAGGGGAAACAATTATGCCTTCAAAAAGAGACACATCAAGAGACGGGCTGAAAAACAAGATTGAGACCTTTTTTTTAACTAACTTGAAACCGCTTTGGAACTTCATTCAAAGCAACGAGGGGCTTAGCAAAAAAGTCAACAAAACTCTGATTAACAATGCCATTCTAAAAATTCCAACTCGCCCCTATCCGTTTAGTACGATGTCTCCCTACACCTCTTGGGATTCATTAAACGATCGCACTTTTTCAGGACTCCAACTACCGCCTACTGATTGGAAGCCCTTAACGGATAAAAACTACATAGGGGTTAATTTAAGCCCCACAGATA
Source organism: Microcoleus sp. (assembly GCF_041354475.1). Taxonomy (NCBI): domain Bacteria; kingdom Bacillati; phylum Cyanobacteriota; class Cyanophyceae; order Oscillatoriales; family Microcoleaceae; genus Microcoleus; species Microcoleus sp. The sequence continues at coordinate 48,410 of NZ_JBGJZU010000028.1, read as the reverse complement.
ATTTTGAAAAGAATCTTCCAGATGTCAAGGAACTGGAGGTCTTGTATCGCAAAAGAGGAGAGACTAAATACTCGCCCAAATCCTCTCTGATTTTCCCCTATTTCGTGCAATGGTTTACCGATAGTTTCCTGCGGACCGATCGGCTGGATTACCGCAGAAATAGTTCCAACCACCAAATCGATCTGTGTAACGTCTATGGGTTGAACGCAAATATTACTCGCCTGCTGAGGTCTCATCAAGGAGGAAAGCTAAAAAGCCAAATTATTAATGGCGAAGAATATCCTCCTTTTTACTATGATGAGAACGGACAGCCTAAAGAAGAATTCAAAGGAATTCCCCATCTAATAGTCGGTGAAAATGAAAAAAAATCAGACAAAATCCCCTATGAAAAGAGACAAAAATTATTTGTAATGGGGATAGAGTTAGAGCGTGTCAATGTGCAAGTGGGCTATGTAATGCTCAACGTTCTGAGCTTAAGAGAACATAATCGCGTGTGCGACCTCTTAGCAAAAAATTATCCAAATTGGGATGATGAACGCCTTTTCCAAACCGCCAGAAATATCGTGATAGCAGAGTTTCTGAAAATTGTGCTAGAGGATTATATCAACCACATTACTCCCTATAACTTCCAATTCTTCACAGATCCCCCAGCATTTAATAATGAAAAATGGTATCGCACCAATTGGATGTCGGTAGAATTTACTTTAGTTTATCGTTGGCATAGTATGCTGCCAGATAAGATAATCCATGACGGCAAAGAAATGTCTGTGCCAGACTCGATGTGGAACAATGATATGATTATCAACAAAGGTTTGGGAGCTATGTTTGAAGAAAGTTGTTCCCAACCAGCAGCGCAATTGAGTTTATTCAATACGCCTGAGTTCCTGATTCCAACGGAGACAGCCAGCATTCGTGTAGGTCGTGCCGCAAAATTAAGAACCTACAACGATTACCGCGAACTGTGCAAGTATCCACGGGTGACTGATTTCGATCAAATTACTAGCAATGAAGATGTCCAAAAAGAATTGAAACGATTGTACGGTCACGTAGACAACATTGAGTTGTATGTGGGACTTTACGCAGAAGATTTGCGGGCCAATTCAGCCTTACCTCCTTTAGTCGGACGACTGATAGGAATTGATGCTTTTTCTCAAGCTTTCACTAATCCTTTATTAGCAGAAAATGTCTTCAATCCAGAAACTTTTTCACCTATAGGTTGGGAAGAGATTATGAATACCAAGACCCTCTCGCAGGTGGTGAATCGCAATGTTCCTCCCGGCAAAGAGTACAGAGTTTCTTTCTATAATGAGGGCTGGAAACGAGCTTAGAGCTTTGCAACACTAGCTGTAGGGTGCGTCGCTACCTTTAAATCCTAAAAAAGAGCGACAATCTCGTAGCGACGCACCTTACAAACAGGATGAGCGTAAACAACCCTCCGTTGCACCTCGCCCAACACTCATGATTGTTGCAAGACTTGGGAGAATTGGTATGAGAGAGGGAAAAATGCCAACCATGATCACCAAAATCAGCTTTTAAAAGGTTATTTATGAGCAAGAAGCTATTTACCGAATATCCCGAACAGGACGAACGCAAATACTACGATCTTTTGGTTGAGCAGGCCAAGCTTCGGATGGATAATCTTTACGGGGATAAGGAGCGGGCGCTGCGAGATACTCACGCCAAAACTCATGCTTGCGTTAAAGGAACTCTGGAAATTTTTGACTTTGATGAGGAAGCGATTAAACGAGAATTTGGCAAACGCGCCTCGTTAACTTTTTCGCAACTCAATGCGATTTCCCTTAAGCAAGGTTTGCTAGCAAAACCCAAAGAATATCCTGTTTGGTTGCGATTTGCTAACGGGGCTACCAAAGTATACAATGATTACGCCAAAGATTCGCGCTCAATGTCAGTGAAAGTGATGGGGGTGGAAGGGGAACGACTCGCGCAAAGCCACGAGTCAAAAACCCAGGATATCATTGTTCACAATTCAGAGATATTTGTGAGCCAAACCATCAAAGATTACTACGGCTTTTTTTCTGCTCTTGTGGAATCACCAGATACATTGAAAAAGTGGCTAATGCGACATCCCAGACACTTTCTAGCGGTGTCAACGCTTACGGGTAGCCGGACTCCGAAGAGTTTGCTAACAGCAAAATATTGGAGCGGTTCACCCTCTGCTTTGGGTCTCAATCCCGATTTCGATCCCGACCAGCCTGGTCTAGTTCCTGTAGAATATCCGGCTGTAATTAAGTATGGGTTCACTCCGGTTTCATGCCAACCACCGCACGAGATAATTCCAGAACAATCTCGATCGGGAATTCCTAAATTTCCCTTTGTCGATCGCGCTAAAGCCTTGGGTTTAGATCCCAATCAACCCGACAATTATTACCGGGATGAACTAATTCAAGCCCTTGCGAAACCTGATGCCCAATACTGGTGGGATTTTGGCATCCAGTTTCAAACCAGCCTAAAAATGCCGATCGACGATGGCATCAATGTCTGGAAAGAACAGGAATCACCTTTCTTGAGAGTAGGCCGTCTCACCGTCAAGCATCAGATTATTGATTATGAAAAACAATCCGATTTCAACGAAAACCTGAGATATTCTCCTTGGAACGGCTTAGCAGTCCACCGTCCAGTAGGTGCGATCAATCGGATACGCGGTGTGGTTTACCCGGTTGTAGCGAATTATCGCCTTCAAAAGCGAGGTCTTGTCCACCAAGAACCAACAGGAGAAGAAACATTTTAGTACAGCCTAGAAACTCGGTTTCGCAGAAGTTACCGGGTTTCTGTGTAGTAATATCATGTCCTTGGTAAACTCATCAAAAAAGCTGGCTCCTGTTAGCGGCTCTAGCGAAAATTTAAAAAAATCCCAGCCTCTAAAAAGGGCTGGGATTTTTTTAAGTTATAGAAAAAGTGCGGTTGACCAATAACTTAAGCTTGACGTGAATAGTATTCCACAACTAGCAGTTCGTTAACCTGAAGCGCAATCCACTCGCGTTCGACAATGCCATTAACTTTACCAACAAGTTTTTGCTTATCAAATTCCAAGTGACTAGGCAAGTGAGCCAACCCTGGGTCTTTGAGATTCGCTTCCACCATTTGGCGCGAACGTTCCCGATTTTTTACCGAAATGACATCTCCAGGCTTGCACTGATAGCTGGCGATATTAACTTCGCGATCGTTCACAGTCACATGACCGTGATTGACCAATTGTCTAGCAGACGGAATGGTAGGAGCCATTCCCATCCGAAACACAGTGTTGTCCAAGCGCATTTCCAAAAATTGCAGTAACACTTGACCTGTGGAGCCGGTAACTCGACGAGCTTTCCGAACATAACGGAGCAATTGACGTTCAGTTACACCGTAATTGAAACGAAGTTTTTGCTTTTCTTGCAAGCGAACCGCATACTCAGATAGCTTTTTGCGGTTTTGACCATGTTGCCCAGGTGGATAATCCCGTCTGGCTGTTTTCCGAGTCAGCCCAGGCAAATCCTTGAGGCGACGGACGATTCTTAATCGGGGACCCCGATATCGAGACATTGATTTTCCTCTCTAATGTCTGTATAAAAGTTTATACAGGCTTTATACTTTGGCACTCTCAGGTGTAAAACGCTGAGATTTTTGGTTCTGCGAGACGACTTCCCGACGCAGAATTACTCTAATATCAGTAGTAGTCATCTCTCCCCAAACGTTGTTCGGAGCGGTGTCCGAAAGTTTCGGTATGCCCTACCGTACTCAATTTTTGACCCGTTGCTTATCGTATCACACAAAATCTGAATTGAAAGCCGATCGCCCGATCGCACCAAATTAGTGACAAAAATTCATAAATTAAATCCCCCATGCACCACCCCAAATTTTCCCACAGTTCGGCCACACTCCCAGCAGCCAAAGGCTCACCGCCTAGTGGGCGCTGGATTTTGGCCCTGGGCGCACAACTAGCAACCATCGGTTTGCTGGCCACCATACTGCCTCCCATGCCCGCATCAGCCATCACGATTAGATTCCCTCGCACTAAAAATGCCTATCGCGCCTGCTCTGTGGAACTAATGGGAGCCGGACTTACCGCAGATGCAGCGGCCAGCGCTTGCGCCGACGCGCTCCACCCCCGCGACATCTCTAAGTGCGTGGTTCAAATCAACCGCAAAACGAATATTGCCGCGGTGGAGGCCCTTGGTAGCTGTCAGCGAGTGCGTCGCCCCCTGGATTTAGCAACTTGCGTAGTGGACATTAACACCAAATCTCGGAGTACAACCACAACTCCGCTGTTGGTGCTGGATCAGTGTCGCCGCAGTTTATTACCAGAACAATTTTCCGAATGCGTAGTAGGATTGAGCCGTCAGGTAGACTTTTCGCTCGATCGCCTAATGAATACTTGTCTCGACACTAGGGAGAAAGTAAGTCAAGTAGACGATCGTCCCATACCAAAACTTCCTGTGGATTTAATTGCACCACCTTCTCGGCTAAATTAATTGATCATTGGACATTGGGCATTGGGCATTTTGTTACTCGTTCCCAGGCTCTGCCTGGTAACGTAGATCCGGAGGCTCTGCCTCCAATTCTCCTCAAAGCTTGCGAGGCAGAGCAAGAGTGACATCCGTTCCCAGGCTCTGCCTGGGAACGAGTCAAATCAGGCATTACTCTTCCTTCTTCCTTCTTCCTTCTTCCCTCTTTGATTTTACTCGTTACCAGGCTCTGGCCTGGTAACGCATATCTAGAGGCTCTGCCTCCATTTTCCTGATAGATAAGGACGAGGCAGAGCCTCTAGACATCGGTTCCCAGGCCAGAGCCTGGGAACCAGTTAAATTAGTCAGGTGCGTCAGTAGCCGCAATTAGGAGACGGCAGTGCCGTGTCCCTACAATGAATCTGGGGTAGGGACTAAGGCCAAGCCGTCTCCTCTATATCATTCCGGTGCAACCGGAATTGATATTACTCTTCCTTCTTCCTTCTTCCTTCTTCCCTCTTTGATTTAATGTCACAAATTTTTGGTCAAATTACTGTCGAAGAATTAAGCCAGCGTTTAGCAGAAGCAACTACGGAGCGATTGCAGCTTGTAGATGTGCGAGAACCTCACGAAGTGGAACTCGCCTCACTCCCAGGATTTGCAATTTTTTCCCTCAGCGAATTTGCCACCTGGTCAACGGAAATAGACGATCGCCTCGATCGCGACACCGAAACCCTAGTTCTATGTCATCATGGAGTGCGATCGGCTCAAATGTGCCACTGGTTGAGCGATCGAGGCTTCACCAACGTTAAAAACATCATTGGCGGTATCGATGCTTACTCAATGGTAGTCGATCGGACCATTCCCCGATATTAATAGCAAATTAGAGAGCTCTTCGTTCTCTTCCTCTGCGCCCTCTGCGCCCTCTGTGGTTAAATAATTCATCATAAACCACAGAAAATAACCAGCAATCAAAACAACCAACAATCAAAATAACCAGCGGGTGGCGAATCATCTAGCAAAACATGAGCTTTGTCTAAATTAGGTACTGCTTCCGCCAATTCTGTACCTACTTTCACTTCCATCGCTCTTTCTGTTAAATCAAATGAAAATTGATGGTAATTTTGCAAATACTTGGCTCTAGAAACAATCTCGTCTTTTTCCATGATCGCACTATTACTACCAATTAAAACGCTGTTAATGTCCTTCCAAGGGCAGACACATACCTGGGAAAACACAGCTTGAAAAGTTTTCACTTTTTCGGCATAAAACTCATCTCTTTGCAGCAGATTGACTAGCACAACTCCTGCACTTGACAAATGTTTTTGGCAAAGTTCGTAAAATTCCTTGGTTGCTAAGCGATGGGGAAAGTAGCCATTGCCAAAAAACACATCAGTCATGATTATATCGTAGACAATATCTGGTTTTTGCTGTTCCAGATACTCTCTGCCATCTTGAATTGCTACAGTCAGTCGTGAGTCTAATTTTACCCCAAAACACTGTGTAGCTGCTTCAACTGCGATCGGGTCTACATCCGCACATTCGATCGCACTTTCCGGCAAATAGTGGTGCAGAACTAAGGGAATTCTCCCGCCACCAAAACCAGCAATGTAAATTCTTTGAGGTTGACTTTGCCACACCAAAGCTAACATCATCGCCTGAGTATATTCAGAGACTAGATGTAAAGGATTATTTAAATCATACACAGATTGCAATAAATCTGTATACAAATTTACCTTTTCTACTAAAGATAGCTTAATGCGCGATCGCTCTTTTTTAACTGCAACATAATGAACTCCAGAATCTTTACAAAAAATCATGCCATCAGGCTGTTGTTGCACCCAAGCCAGCCGCTGCTGAATGGCCGCTAAATTAAGAGTTTCCCAGTTTTTGCGATCGTCAATCATCTAATATTAAATCTGCCTTATTTCCTAGTCCGCGTAGGCGGACTTCGTTTGTATAGACGCGGTTTCAACCGCCTGGTCATCTAGAACCTAGAACAATTAAGCCCGCTGATAGGCCACCAATTCCAAACCAGAAATCGAAAATTCCACCCTTTTCCAATCTTCCTTTTTACCCTCAAAATTTTCAAACGCAGAATCAGTCAGCAAAATCTCTCCCTGTTGCGCCAAATCCTCTCCCAGCTTCGATGCCAGATTAAATTCCGAACCGTACATATCCTCTCCTTCCAGCATCAAAACATCACCGTAGCCTATCCCGATGCACAGATAAATATCCATTTCAGGCGGTAGAGTAGTATTCACAGCTCCCGTATGCTTCAGAGAATCACTCGCAGCATCCACAGCCGATTTTACATCAGGAAACACAGCAAAAATATTGTCAGCTTCCTCCTTCACTACAGTGCCGCCATATTCAGCAATTACAGGATAGACAATTGCGTGCATCCGGTGAATCATTGACAAAAAATGAATAATTCCGTAACGCACAGTTGTCCGAGAAAATCCCGACATATCGATGACCATAATCGCATGAGTTTGGCTAAAAGTTGCATTGATTTCAGCATCAATTTCTGCCATTTTTTCAGGGCGTTCGTTTCTTTCTTGCAGTAATTTTCGCAGGTAAACACGGTTATTTGTTTTCATTTTTTTTAATTAAATTTCCAATCGCGACACACTTCTTGAGGGCGGCAACCCGGATGCAATGCACAATTTATACCATCCTTGCCATGATAATAATAGCAGATTTTGCAAGGTCTGGTTTGCTGAAACTTTTTGAGCAAGATTGTGCGTATCATCTGCACTTTGTTGCGATACTTGTTCGCATTCGAGTGACTTGGTTGAATTGCCAAAGCTTGATCGAAAGCTGCTAAACTGGCATCGTACAATTTCAGAATTTGGGGGCTATATTTTGTCCAAGCATCGGCGCGGCTTTGATACAGTTCGATCGTACTTAAGTTTAAAATACCATATTCCGTCCAAGCATCTGCTGAAGCTCGATCGAACTTAATATTAGCATTGAACAACACTTTTTTGATAGTTGCCAAAAGTTCCCTCGGCTGCCAAGGTTTGGTAACATAAGCATCCGCTCCTTCAATCGCCATCGAAAATAAATCTAACCGCTGTCCCTTCCCTGTTAAAAATACGATCGGTATATTCCGAGTATCAGGGTTAGCTTTAATTAAACTACAAACACCGTAGCCGTCCATGCGAGGCATCACGATATCTAATAGTATTAAATCGGGGTATTTTTTTTCGATTTGAGCCAGAGCTTCCACACCGTCAGATGCCTGCATTATATTCAATCCGCTGCAACTCAACTGATGTGAAATACACTCCCGCTGGCTGCGGGAATCTTCTACAACTAAAACTGTGCTCATCTCTCCCTCCTTTTGTGTCTGAGGTCAAACTTTCCACCGCTTCGACTCGCCCTTGCTGAAATTAGTTTACCCAAAAAGGAAGAATTTGCGATCTGGGCGGTGGAAATTTCATCAAATTGAAACAAATCTTAAACTTATGCGGAAAAGGGGAGATAAATTAAACAAAACTTTCTCTCGTTCAATTCTTTTGAGTAAATACCGCCTATTCAGAGATTGTAAGCCATTAATCAAATCCATTGAGGAGAGTTCTAAACCTTGTCTTAAATCTTCCCTTGACACGGGTTGATTGGATTTGCTCAATTCTAAAACTATCTGTTGTTCTATGGGGGATAATCGGTGGAATAATTCACTGAACCGATATTTCATCTCTTCTGTGAGAATCAGGCTATCTTCAGCTAAAAACTCAGCTACGTTACCCAAAAAAACATTTTTGATTAAACTGGCGATATCTTTTAGGTAAACTGGATTACCTTCATAGAGATTAATCAGTTTTGACCAAGATTCCTCATCTTTTAATCCCTGATTTCTCAGAATTTTGGTATTTTCTACCCCTTCTAATTCTAAGCATTTAACAGGATACAAGTCTTCATCTAAGCACAGCATTTCTTGACATTGTTCTTGACTAATTAAGATTAAACTGCTTTGATGTTCAATTTCTGACATCTTTGTGCAAAGGGTTTGATAATCTTTATATTCGCTTTTATATTGTCCGGCAAATTGGGTGCTGGCAAACAATTCTTGCACATCATCAAGGATGATTAAGCATTTTTGTTGACGTAAAAGATTGAATAGTTGAGTGAATTTATTGTCAGTTTGAATAAGTGCAGGATTAATAGCTGTTAAAATTTCAGTAATAATGTTATCTAAAGACTGGGAGAGTTTGATGCTTTTCCAGACTACTACATCAAAATTTTGCAGGTTTAGGTCAATAAACTGTTTGACTAAGGTCGTTTTACCAATTCCAGGTAATCCTAACACTGAGATTAGACGAGTATTTTGATCTGTTAACCAGTGGGAGACGGTTTGAAGTTCAGTTTCTCTTCCGTAGAAATGGGTGATTTTTGGGGCTAGGGTTAAATTTTGATACCCTATCTTTTTGCTTGTTTTGTCTTCATCAGTGATAGATTGAATTTGATCTGCTTTAGGATGATTGGGACACCAGTTAATATTACCATTTACTAAACCAAAAAACTGAGAATCAAAAAACTGAGAATTTTTAACTCTCTCTATTGTCCACGAAAAATTAGATTTATTAACATCTTCGCCTAGTTGCTTAGATAAAATTTTAAATAACTTACGGCTGACATCTCCAATATAGTTTTTACTATCATATCGACACTCATCTGCGATTTCACTGTAAGTTTTACTTTGCCAAAGTCCTTTAACGACAGCTTTTTCTAAATCATCTAGGTGTCCTCCGGTTTGCTTCTCAACTAACTGATCTACAATTTGTAAAACTTCTGTAATAGTCATAGAGGTCAGCTCAGGTATGGATTTTAGCCATTATAGCTTAGTCTAAACCGATAAAATCAGGCTTTTTCTGGTCTTTGCTTAAAATTTTGTTACAAAAAAGGGCAGAAAATCAGTTCTTTTCATGTGGCAGCGTTCAGAAAGATGATTTAGTATCAGAAAAGATTCAGCTTGATGATATCAGGAATCCTTGCAGGGAGTCAGCCAAAATAAATTTCATTTGTTCATAGAGTAATCACTATGTGGGACGCTATTTTTCAAGCAGCAACAGAAATTTTAGTTGGTGCAGCCGTTGGTGCAGCAGTAGGATATGGAGTTGCTGCGATCGTTGAAGCGTTATCGAGAGCTTTTGCTAGGTTATGGGAAAACTTAGTAGCAGTAGCCAAAGAAATTTTTGGTTATGTCAAAGAAGCAACACAACGTTATTTAGCTCTCGTAGCACAGTTTTTAGACAATAATTGGGATGAAATCGAAACTCAGTTACGCTCTCAATTAGGCTATTCTGCTGATTGGATAATTGCAATTTTTCAAGAAGGACGGGATGCTTTTCTGCAAATTGCTCATCCTAGAACTTATCAAAATCAGTCATTAATTTTTTCTTTGGGAATTGCTGAAGATCAAGCTCAATTACCTAGTATGCAAAATCCAATTGTAACTAGGCTATCTTTATCTTAATCATTTTGCCAATAAAGGAGAATTCTATGGGCTTTTTTCAAAGGACATTTGCATGGGTAGGAAGTTTAATCGATCAGTTAATTGAGTGGTTAGGCAGAGTAGTAGCAGCTTTTATTAATGCGTTGGTCGATTTAATAAAAGCTCTCTGGGAAACAGTTATTGTTACTGCTTTAATAGCTGTCTTTGGTTTGGTAGCTACCTTGTATGTCATTTTATATGCAGGTGCGCTGCTTGGGGAAACAATGATGGAAATCTGGGATCCTGTATATTATACAACTAAACCGTCTCAAGTTTTTGTCTTAGAACAAGCACCTCAAGATTCCCCACTACCTACTAATCGTTCAGAAGCTAAAAGATTAAAACTACAAAATTGGTCTTAATTTCAAGAGGAGTTAACTATGCCGAGTTCTTCTAACAATGAAACTGTATTTTTGAGAATAGGTTTCCGTTCTCCTGAACAGGATGGAAGTTTGACAACTATCGAACTATTTGGCGTACCAGGGAAAACTTCAAGCACTGGTCAAGTAGACAGTAGTGTACAAATCAAACGATTTTTTGATGATTTAATCGCGAGAGTTATCTTTCGGAGAGCTCGTCTTATACCCGAATGTGATTTTGAATATCTGAAAATTTGGCTTTATGACACAGAAACAAAAGATGCTGAAAGAGGTTATCAAATTCCTCAAATAGATGAACGGGACCTAGAAATTACTTCTAATGTTCCTTCTTCTAAATTAGAACTAATCTATGTTTTGGATAATCAGTTAACAGGAACAGAATATGAAAGTTGGGAAAAAATAGCAAGAGAATTATTTACTCCGTTATTTCTAAAGTTGATCGCACCACCTGAACTGCCATCCGAACTCGCGAATAATCCTTTCGTAAAATTAATGGAGGCTAGTCCTTTTGGTAAAGCTCTAGAAATGGTAAATAGCACCTTAGATCCTTACAGCCCTATGAAGCAGAAATTATTTTTCAATGCTTTGATTATCCAAATTGATTAACTCACCTCTTGCACCATTCTTAACAATACCTGATAAACCAGGTTTATCAAGGAAAAATCTAGGCTTTCAGGTATAGTTAGTTGCAAGAAACCCGGTTAGATCGTAAGTCCCAATTAAACTCACAAAGGAGTCAATAACTATGCCAAGATTTGAACCAAAAAATCCCAAACAGGATCAAGCATCAGAATTTCAGGATCGCGTTGAAGATGTCACTGTCTATGGTAATAAACCGAGAGGTTTTGGTGTCTTCATTGAGATGTTTAGAAGACCACAAAAAAACTCAACAATTTTTCCAGAAATTGTCGTAGAAAAATTAGAGCCAATTTGGGAACGTTCAATTGAACCCCTCTTAATTTCAGAGTTTGGTCGCCGTAGCACTTTGTATGTCATCTTTTATCTGGGCGGAAAACGAGATGAAATCATCATGGAAATCTGGGACCCTAATTATATTAATACAAAACAATCTCAAGTTTTCAGCATTGAGGGAGTACCAGAATATGCCACTAGAAATTTTCCGAGAAATCGATCGCAAGCTGAAATAGGTGTTTTGGAAGATTGGAATTAAATTTTTGACAAGATAAAAGGATGTAAAAAATATGCCGACAATAAAGCAATTAGGTCCTAGCTATTTTATGATAATGATTAGTCGGATAAAAAACTTTATCTACCGAAAGAATTGGGAATTTATAACCTTATTTATCGATGACAATCGATTAGGTAATAAGGATAAAATTTCTGATATTCTTCCAGAGGTTTTCCTAGAGAAGATATTAAAGCCAAACTGGGAAACAACAATCATACCGAGTTTAATTGCAGAGTTTGGGCTTGTTGAGACTTTGTATGTAATTTTCTATCTTGGGAAAAATCAAGATGAGATAATCATGGAAATTTGGGACCGTAATTATTTTGATGCAAAACCATCTCAAGTTTTCGTTTTTGAGTTGGATGCTGAAACTGTACTCGAACTTAAAAGTGTACTCAAACTTACTGAAAACAGATCGCAAGCGAAAAAATATGCTTTAAATAATTGGAATTAATCTTTTAAATTTTTAATTCCTCTAGCTGTAAGTTAATTTCATAGGATAAAGGAAGATAGCAAATATGCCAAGATTAGATGCTTTTATGAAGGCAGCAGGTGAAACGGTAAACGCTAATGATATAAGCGAAAATTCACCACCAACCGCTAACAAATCCCAAGAAGAACCAGAAAAAGATGAGGATTCAAAATCTAAAATAGATTTTAATCTTTATTTGAGAGATGCCAAATATACGCTAAATGATGTAATTTTGTCAGAAACTACTAAGCATCAAGTAGATTTAATCTTGGCTGAAATAGAGTATCAAGATTTAATTTATCAAGAGTGGGGAATGGCAGAAAAGCACAAATTAGATAAAGCTCTTTCTGTGAATTTTTCCGGTCTACCAGGAACCGGAAAAACTCTGACTGCTGAAGCTGTTGCTCATGCTTTAAACCTCAAACTACTAGATGTTCCCTACGAACAAATAGAGTCTAAATATGTTGGCGAAACTCCTAAAAATATTCGAGGTGCTTTTGATTTTGCCACGCAAAATAATGCAGTGTTATTTTTTGATGAAGCTGATTCTTTCTTGGGTAAACGACTAGAAAATGTTACTCAATCAACGGATACAGCAGTTAATTTGACCCGCAGTGTGATGATTAAACAATTATCAGCTTATGAAGGTGTTGTAATTTTTGCTACTAACTTAATTCGCAACTACGATCCTGCATTTATTAGTAGAATTCGCTGGAAAGTTCAGTTTGATTTACCTAATGAAGGAGCAAGAGAAAAAATTTGGGAAGCACAGATACCGAGCAAACTTCCTTTAGCCGATTCTGTCAACTTTGCTGAATTAGCTAAAGAATTTGATGAAATTTCAGGTAGAGATATTAAAAATGCTGTGTTTCAAGCTGTAGTTGCTGCTGCTAGAGAAAAAAAACCTAAAGAGGAAAAGCGTGTTACTCAATCTTATTTGTGGGAAGCAATTACCGAAATTGTTAAGGCTAATAAGGCTGCTTCTAAGCCACAAGTAACTCTCACTCCTGTTGAGGGTGATGTTCCTTTACCAACTCTACCTAATAACCTATCTCTCGATCAAAGTGCTTCTCAGTCATCTTAATATTAATATTAATCACGTAAATTCTACTAATTTATATGGAATATATCCATATAAATCTGTTTTTTTACAAAAAAAAATACTGGATTGTAGCCTTTAATCTTGGTAAAAAACCCGGTTTATTTGGTATTGATGCATCCAAGACTATAAGGGTAAACCGTACTGGTGCCGGAGGAAAAGTTGGTTGTATTGAAAGAGATAATGGGCTACTGTATTACTGGAAAGTCATCTCTTGACAACAAATGAATAGATTGCTCCTCACTTTACTGGTAAATCCGACCCTGCTAGGGTTTCTGATGTCTTTGAACGTGATGGTAAATCCCGTTCGCGCCGAAACTCCAGACGGGCCGACTAATGCACCCAACTGCGTCAAATCACCCCACACTCAGCGCTTGACTTGCCTTCGGCTTCCGGCAAAAACTGCGGCTTCCAATTCTAAAGTAGCCATTCGTTGGCAGCGCCAGGGTGACGAACCGATTGCGATGTTGGACTTTACGGAAGAAGAAAGCGATGCAGCGGTGGCGTTATTTGGTTGCGACTGCCCGCTGTGTCTCAATTCGCTGCGCCAGTTGCGCGGTTTGCCGCCCCTAGCGAGTTAAAGCCGATCGCACTTAATTTTAGCAATAAAGCGCGATCGCCCGAAGTTATACCAATTTCATAAAGTAGCGCTACATATCTACCCCCCCAACCCCCCCTTAGTAAGGGGGGGCTAAGAACTACATCTGTAGTATGACTTTAGGAAAATAGTATTACTTCCGTGCGATCGCCCATACTACCAATATATAATATCAAGGAAGTAAACCGCTACAAGTGAATCATGTCCGCAAACACCGCGCTACCCCCAGCCCTAGCCAAAATCGTCCAGCGCTTTCAGCGACACGCCGACCCGAAACAGCGCTACGAACAACTGCTGTGGTATGCTAAACGACTCCCAGCATTTCCCGAAGGCGACAAATTGCCGGAAAACAAAGTTTCTGGCTGCGTATCGCAAGTGTATATTACTGCAAATTTGACAGACGGAAAAGTTTTGTTTCAAGGCGATTCAGACGCTCAATTAGTCAAAGGATTAGTCGGCTTACTTGTGGAAGGTTTGAGCGGCTTAACTCCGGCTGAAATTGTTAACGTTACCCCAGATTTTATTCAAGATACGGGATTGAATGTGAGCCTGACACCTTCCCGCGCCAATGGATTTTATAACATCTTTCAAATGATGAGAAATAAAGCACTTGCTTGTGAATTGAGCCAGCAAGTCGCCGCCAATTAAAAACCTAAACAGCCATGACTCAAACTACAGATTTAACAAAAACTAATTCTGCTAACTACCCCGGCACTGTTCAAGAATATCTCTGGCAGTGGAAAGAAACCTCAATTAAAGTTGTTTACGAAACCACAGGAGAGGGAACTCCTGTCTTGTTATTGCCGGCATTCAGTACAGTTTCGACGCGGGCAGAAATGCGTCCTTTAGCAGAATTATTGTCTCCCAATTTTCAAGTTGTAACTGTCGATTGGCCTGGTTTTGGCGATTCATCTCGCCCGCGGACGGACTATGAACCGTCATTATATCATCAATTTTTGACAGATTTTGTGGAGGCAATTTTTAATAGTCCTGTGGCGGTAATTGCAGCGGGTCATGCTGCGGGTTATGTGATGGCATTAGCGCAATCTAAACCCCATGTTTGGTCAAAGATTGTGTTGGTGGCACCAACTTGGCGCGGGCCTTTGCCGACGATGAGCAAACAGCAGAGTGGCTGGCACTCTATTGTGAGAGAATTAGTACGATCGCCCTTAGTGGGACAATTTCTCTACAAACTGAATACTGCGCCTTCTTTCCTCAGTTTGATGTATCGCCGCCATGTCTATACAGATGCGGCTAAAGTCACAGCGGATTTTATTCACGGTAAATGGCTAGTTACGCAGCAACCAGGTGCTCGGTATGGTTCGGCTGCTTTTGTGACTGGTGGTTTAGATCCGGTAAAAACGCGATCGGAATTTACGGATAAGTTTCAACAATTAGCAATGCCGGTGATGGTTGTAATTGCTGAAAATGCGCCTCCTAAATCTAAGGCTGAAATGGAATTTTTAGCGGAATTATCTGGTGTTGAATCGCGGGTGATTCCTGGTTCTTTGGGGACGCACGAAGAGAATGCCGTAGATTTGGCGAATGCGATTAAATCTTTTATTTGAGAGGATTAAGAGGAATTGAACCACAGAGGGCGCAGAGAACGCAGAGAGAAGAGATGAGGGGATGAATGCAAGCTGTTTTTTTTATGTTAGTTTGGATTTTTTGCTATTGGTTTTGTCTCCCAGTCTATGCTGTGGGATATCCGCAGTTTCCTGATTCACAAAAGAGCATAATTGAAGGTGCGATCGACTTTCACATCCATTCTTCTCCTGATGTGATTCCCCGCCGACTTGATGATTTTGAAGTGGCTAAATTAGCTGCTAGGGGGAAGATGAAAGCGGTGGTATTGAAAAATCATTTTGGGAGTACAGCAGCCCGCGCAGTTTTGGTTAATAAGATAGTACCAGAAATCCAAGTTTTTGGAGGTGTTGTTCTCAATCATTCTGTCGGTGGGATGAATCCTCAAGCGGTGGAAGCTATGCACCGCATCGGTGGCAAATATGGTAAAGTAGTGTGGCTACCAACGGTTGATGCTGATTGTCATTTGAGGGCTTTTCACCAGCCGGGAAGGGGGATTAAAGTTGCAGACAATGGCAAGGTTTTACCGGAGACAGAAGCGGTATTGCAGATGGTTGCTAGAGAGAATTTGGTGTTGGAAACTGGTCATATTTGCCCGGAAGAGGTGATGGCGGTTGTGGAGCGATCGCACTTGCTCAACATTAAGAACATCCTGATTACCCACGCCATGGCTGATGTACCCGGTTTGTCCCTAGAAAATATGCAAACAGCCGCCCAGATGGGAGCTTTCTTAGAACTCGCATTTGTCAACGATTTGATGGGAGAAAATGCGGCGGATGACGGACATAAAAACTGGCATCATGTTTCAATTACCAAGATGGCGGCCGCGATTAAGCTCATCGGTGCGGAGCATTTTGTGCTCAGCACCGATTTGGGGAGAAAACCCGATCCTTTACCTACGGAAGGTTACAAAATGTTTGTCAAAAAGTTAAGGAGTGAAGGAATTTCTCAGCGGGAAATAGATTTAATGATGACCCAAAATCCCGCTGTTTTGTTAGGAATTACCTGATTTAACTTAACCCTTCAATCAACAAATTTCGGGCACTTTGCAAGGCAGAATCTAACTTACTTGCATCGCGTCCTCCAGCCTGGGCTAAATTCGGCCGCCCGCCACCTTTTCCACCACAAATTTGAGCAATTCCCCCAATAAATTTCCCGGCTTGCAATCCTTTTTTGTTGACTTCTGGACTAAAAGCTGCTACCAAACTCACTTTGTCTGGTTCAGGAATAGAGGCCAAAACTACTGCACTATTTCCTAGTTTTTGCTGTAACCTTTCTGCGGCAGTTTTTAAGGCTTCTGTATCCACATCTCCCAATTGCGCCACAATGATTTTGAATTCGCCAATGGATTCAGCCTGGGCTAACAATTGGTCAGATTTAGCAATGGCTAATTCCGACTTCAAAGCAGCCAATTGTTTCTGAGTATCTTTCAATTCATTCTGCAAATTAGTGATGCGATTTGGCAATTCTTCGGGTTTGG
Source organism: Microcoleus sp. (assembly GCF_041354475.1). Taxonomy (NCBI): domain Bacteria; kingdom Bacillati; phylum Cyanobacteriota; class Cyanophyceae; order Oscillatoriales; family Microcoleaceae; genus Microcoleus; species Microcoleus sp. The sequence goes on along the minus strand of NZ_JBGJZU010000028.1, from coordinate 31,663 downwards.
CCTTAAATCGATCGCCCAAATCGCGCACTACCTTATCCCGCACATTCAAATAGTCCAACACAGCTTGGCCAGAAACCGCCTCTATCCTGCGAACTCCCGATGCTACACCAGCTTCGGAAATTATCTTGAATAACCCAATTTCTGCGGTGTTGCTGACGTGGGTGCCACCACACAATTCCATTGAAACACCAGGGAAATCAATCACTCGCACGACATCGCCGTACTTCTCGCCAAACATGGCGATCGCACCTTTTTCTCTGGCTTGGGCGATCGGCATTTCTGCAACTTCGGCAATATGCGCCTCGGCAATCCAACCATTAATTTTATCCTCAATTTGCTCCAACTCTGCCACAGTCACCGCCCGTGGAGAATTGAAATCAAATCGCAATCTATCAAAGGATACCAAGGAACCGGCTTGGGAAATAGAATCATCGACAATTTGCCGCAAAGCTGCTTGCAATAAGTGAGTTGCTGTGTGATTTGCCTGCACTCGGCGACGACTACTATTATCAATTTTGGCAGTGACACTATCCTCAACTCTCAGGGTTCCTCGTTCCACAATCCCGAAATGTACGAAGAAATCAGACTCTTTTTTGACATCCTCAATCCTCACCAACAAACTCTCTGAATTTTCTCCCTCTGCGCCGGGGCGGTTTAAATAACCCTTATCCCCAATTTGTCCCCCAGATTCAGCATAAAATGGTGTCCGATTCAACACAACTTGTACCTCGGTTCCCGCCACTGCTTCTGTCACAGATTGGCCGTTGACTAAGATAACTTCCACCTTAGCTAAACTAGACAATTCCCCATAGCCAACAAACTCTGTGCTGTGGATGGTTTCCGCTAATTGATCCAAGGAACCTTGGACGGTTAAATCAATGGTTTGATGGGCATCTTTGGCGCGAGTTTGCTGTTCCTTCATGGCTGTTTCAAAGCCATCTAAATCGACACTTATTCCATATTCTTCGGCTATTTCTTGGGTCAATTCTAAGGGAAAACCGTAGGTATCATAAAGGGTGAAAGCATCTTGACCAGAAATCTGTATGGTGGGTTCGGCATCTTGTCCGCCCTCAGCAACCACCAGGTTAGATGCCTTTTCTAGAAGAGCTTTTTTGACTATTTCTGATAACAGTTTCTCTCCCCGTTCTAAAGTCTTGAGAAACTGAGCTTCTTCCCTTGCTAGTTCTGCTTTAATTGCTGCTTCTCGCTGACGGACGTTGGGATAAGCTGCTTCGTTCAGGGCGATCGCACTTTCTGCCACTCGCACCGTAAATTCTTCTGCAATCCCAATCAGCCGCCCGTGGCGTACTACCCGGCGAATTAATCGACGCAAAATGTAACCTCTACCTACATTTGAGGCACGAATTTCATCGGCAATCATGTGTACCACAGCTCGAATGTGGTCGCCAATTACTTTCAGCGAAACTTTGGTTTTTTCGTCGCTATTTGCGTATTCAATTCCGGCAATTTCGGCGGCGGATTGAATGATGGGTAAAATCAAATCTGTTTCGTAATTATTGGGGACTTTTTGGAGGATTTGCGCCATCCGTTCTAATCCCATGCCCGTATCAATATTTTGATTTTGCAGCGGTGTTAAATTTCCTTCTGCATCTTTATTGTACTGCATGAATACCAGGTTGTAAAATTCGATAAATCTGGTATCGTCTTCTAGGTCGATCTGGTCGCCTCTTTCTGGGTGGAAATCGTAGTATATTTCGGAACAGGGACCGCAGGGTCCGGTGGGACCTGATTGCCAGAAATTGTCGGCTTCTCCCATGCGTTGAATCCGTTCTGCTGGAATGCCGATGTCGTCGCGCCAAATCCCAAAGGCTTCGTCATCTTCTCGGAAGACGCTAACTACTAAGTTTTCTGGGCTTAAACCGAAGACTTCGGTGGAAAGTTCCCAAGCCCAAGCAATGGCTTGTTTTTTGAAGTAGTCGCCGAAGCTGAAGTTTCCCAACATTTCAAAAAATGTGTGGTGACGGGCGGTGCGGCCGACGTTTTCGATGTCGTTGGTGCGGATACATTTTTGGGATGTGGTGGCGCGGGGAGATTCGGCAGTGCGCTGTCCCAGAAATATTGGCTTAAATGGTAGCATTCCGGCGATCGTCAGCAATACTGTCGGATCTTCTGGCACTAAGGAGGCGCTGGGTAAGATTTGATGTCCCCGCTGGGCATAAAATTCCAGGAATGTTTGACGAATTTGGCTACCGGACAGAAACTTAGGAGAAATAGACATGACAAAACACTTAAGTATGTAAAGATGTAGCAACAATAGAACTTACATCTATATGGATATTACGATCATTATAATGAGTAATGTAAAGACATATCAAGTTTTGCAAATTGTGCTTGGCCCTCCAGAAAAGTCATGCTAACTTAATAATAGACACCGGACAGAAAGGAAAAGGAGGTCGCTATATTTAGAAACACAGTTCGAGGATATAGACATGGTGTCTCCGGTCTAAATTCCCAAGGTGGCAGAAATTAACCGAACACAACACATAATGTAGCAACACTGTCGATCGAGCAGTAAAGCTAAACGAAAGTCGAGTCTGACTAATTGTGGTTTTGGATTAAAAGTAAAGCTGCAAAAGTTGTAAACCCCTAGTAAGTAATTGTTCTTAATCGGAAATATACCTCGTTTGTTAAAAAATCAAAGGTTCTCATATTGGGTCTGGTCGTGGTCGATCGGACCCTAAGTTTTTTGAGAGGGCGATCGATTGGGAAGTAATAGTTAAGTTTTATGTACAAATTGAGCCGTAGCACTCATACTAAATCCAGGTTGAAAAACTTCTTGATTGCTAGATAGGGGGAGAGGGCAGGGTTGTACATTTATCAAGAAAATGATGATTTTGTAGGGGTAGTGGATGGTGTGTGCCTACCATCCCCATGTACTGAGTCTGGGAGTTTTGAGGTGGGGTAGAGGGGTAGAGGGGGAGTGAGGTAGAGGGGGAGACGGTGAGATGGGCAGATGGTGACATAGGTCAAGATAGTGGCTATTGGTACTGAATAATTCTGCCTAAACGTGATAAATAATTAGATGTGTGTTCGCGATCGCTGATTTTTAGTGGTGGATAAGCTGCTGTCGCTAAAGCTACAGTCAAGATGCGATATCATAGAAGATGTCAACAAAAGACATTAAAATCTACCTTGCCGTCTCAGGAAAGTCTACCCTTGACTAGCTTGCTACAAGGTAAGGATGGCAAATCGCCAGAAGTAACAGGATTGCGCCCAACAATCTGAATCTCAGGATATTTAGACTTACAACTGTGAAAGTTGCGGTCATTTGATGGACAGAGATGTGAATGCAGCGATTAATTTATCGCGGTTGGCTAAACCGTGAAAGCTTGCCCAGGGATAGCCGCTCCCATGCTCCCGATGAAGCAAGAAGCAAATATCTAGACTTGTCTAGTATTTGTATAGCAGTCTCAAAGCCTAGGGCCTATGTCAAACAGGCAACTGTCCCAAACAACTGTCGCAAATCAGGGTAAAAGTGGGTGACACGCCTCTGGAGTCAGTTTTTATGGCTCGACTGGCGGTTTCGCAAAAAAATCTAGCACAGTTCTCAAATTCACATTTTTCGGAGATTCGAGGTAAAATCATGGCCGAAATAACTAAAGAAGAAATGCGCGAACGCCTGGGCAATATTGACCAGATTCGCGATATAATTTTCGGAGCTCAGCTTAGAGAATACGATAATCGCTTCGATAAAATAGATTCTGAGTTGTCGATGATGCAGCAAGATATGCAAGCTCGCATCGAACAAGTAAAAACAGTTCTTTCCGGAGAAATGAGGGCGGCCGTTGATTCATTTGAAAAGAAAATCAAATCAATCACCTTGAATACCCAAGAAGAAAGCGCAGACCTCCGTCAGCAAATCGATCGCGTTAACCGAAAATTTTCCAGCAGCATAGAAGCGCTGGACGAGGCGATAGACAATCAAACCACTTCCATTCGTGACGAAGTATCCCAAACTAGAGAGCGACTCTCTGAAGAAACTCGCACTCTAAAAACACAAGTTTTTGAAGAACTCGATCGGCGTTTTTCCATGCTCAGAGAAGTCAAAGTTTCCAGAGATGACATGGCGGAAATTTTGTTTGAACTAGGCATGAGGCTCAAAGGCACTGAATTTGTACCGGAACTCAAGGGAGTGACGGATAATAAGCTAAATAACGAATTTTTGTTACCAGAGCGTCACCATCACGGATAATTAACAACCCATGACCTCACAGAAAGAAAATCCGGCTGACGAACATGAGTTGCAGGGTTGGATTTCTAAACCTGATGAATCTGCTGACGATGAAACAGCTCAGCTTGAACCGTTAGTGCATCTGTTGGTAGAACTCAAAATTATTGCAGGTTCAAACCGACAAAATCCAGAGTCGGAACTAGACAGCAGCGATCGAGACGATCGCACGCAGCTACTCGGTGGGTTGAAAGATTTGTTAGGTATGTCTGAGGAAGTTGAAGCAAGTGCAAAACCAGAAACCTTCGAGGGTGAAGCGGATTCTGGTGATGCACTGGCTTTTTTGGAAGAGTTTAAAAATTTGCTATTTGTTACTCAAAAACTGAATACTTCAGAACTAGAAAAAGACTATTCATCACTTAATACTATAGATGTTTTGGCGATCGGCGAGGTGGAGCTAGAGCAGAGAGCGCACCAGATTCAGGACTTGTCTACCTCGCCGATTCAAAATGCTTCACAACCAGCTCACACATCTCAGGAGAGCGATCGTAATTTAGAGCCTGGGGCTACTCCCCAAACTGAGGTACAACCCTTAGCAATAGGCGCTCGTCCGGTTGTTCAAGCCACCTCAGAAGCACCAGAAATCGCCTATTTAGATGCTGGGGAACCCACGCAGATATCGCAGCCGATAGAAATATTGGGACAAATAAAACAGGATTTCAATGAAGCCGACAGCGCGATGAAAAGGCTGCAAAATTTGATTTTCGGCTCGCAAATATCAGATATCGAGCAAGTGAAAAATCTGTTGGCTGAAAACGATTTGCCCGCAGTGCGCCGTCTGATGACCACCATCGATGAAAAATTAGGAAAATTGGAGCACCAACTTTACGATCCCCAAGAGTTGATTGCTCTGATGCTACCTTGGATTGCAGAAATTCTCAGCCGTAAAATAACAGAGTCTAAGGAAGAAGTTGTAAACGCGATCGTACCGATTATTGACGAAGTGATTAGGGCAAAAACTCAAGAAAATAAGCAAGCCATGAGTTCGGCGATCGCTGAATTACTTCCCGATGCACTTGCTCAACAAATCCAGAATTCACCCGCAGATATTGCTAAGGCGATCGCCCCGGAAATCGGCATGGCAATTAAAGAACAAATTCGCCTCGACCAAGAGTCGATCGCTCAAGCCCTAGGGCCGGAAATGGGCAAAGCGATTACAGCCCAAATTGAGTTTGAACGAGATTCAATGGTAGATGCACTCTATCCGGTAATTGGCAGTACCATCTCTAAATACATGGCAGAAGCGATCAAGACCATCAATGAAAAAGTGTCAAACACCCTCAGCGTCGAAGGAGTTAAGCGGAAAATTCGCTCCAAAGTCCAAGGAGTCTCCGAAGCCGAATTAATCCTTCAAGAATCCATACCTTTTACCGTCCAAGCAGTATTCTTAATTCACAAGGCATCAGGGTTAGTGATTTCCGAAGCTCAACAATTAGGAGATTACCAACTAGAATCAGAAATGGTCGCAGGAATGCTCACAGCTATTAGCAGCTTTGTGAATGATTGTATTGTGAGACCAGGACAAATTTCCGAACTAAATCAAATTGAATACGGTGAATCCAAGATTATGCTAGAAGTAGCCGGATACTGTTACCTAGCAGCAGTAATCAAAGGAGAACCACCGCGAAATTTTATCAAAAAAATGCGGGAAACTGTCAGCACAATTATCATCAATTATGGAAAATCTATCAATCAATTTAACGGCAACCCCCGTACCATATCTGATGACCTGCATCCACTGTTACTGGGTTTATTAGCAAAATTTACAACAGAACAGCAAACACTAGCAAAACCCCCCCTAGCCCTTGCGGGACTGAGCTTAGCATTGCTAAGCTTAATCGTAGTACCTTGGGGAATTTATCAGTACCGCAGTAACCTTGACCGTCGCCTTGCTGATAATACCACTTTCGCTTTAGGATCGACTCCCGAATTAGCGGTTTATCGCTTAAATGTGAGTGTTGAAGGCAAAACTCTGAAGTTAACCGGAAAGTTGCCCAACCCCGAATTACGGGTAAAAGCTGGCCAAATAGCTGCATCAACGGCACCAAATTTGAAATTAGACAATCAAATTGTCGCGGTCGAGCTACCTCCCGATCCAGTGTTGACAAAGGCTGAGGTACAGCGAATCACTGCTGTTCTAAACAAACTCTGGGGTGTTTCTATTTCAAGTCGGTATGGCGATCGCCGAGTTACAGTAGAAGGAACAGTGATGGAACAGCCAGATGTGCAGAAAATTACTGAATCTTTTAAGCAAATTCCCGGAGTTCAATCAGTGATTAGCACAGTTAAATTAGATCCACTGAAAATTACAAGTCGCATTTACTTTGAGCCAGGAACAGCAAAATTCGACTCAACATATCAAGAGACAATTGTCAATATCAGAGATTTTTTGAGACAGCATCCTCAAAAAAGTATTAAGATAATTGGGCACAGCGATCGCACTGGAGAAGTTGTTCTAAATCAACAGTTGTCGCTCCGGCGTGCAGCCACCGTGCGAGATGCCCTGGTCTTGCAAGGTGCTGACCCGCAGCGCCTCCAAGTGATCGCCAGCAACAGTCCTCCTGTGGATGTAGCACAAAATCAACCGCTACTTTTAAGCAGGTGCGTGCTATTTGAACCAATAACTAAGAGCATCAACAGCAAATAATTATGTCAGTTACTATCTCTAAAAAAATGTGCATGATCGGCGATTTTGGCGTGGGTAAAACCAGCATGATCCGCCGTTTTGTCGATCGGCAATTCAGCGACCAGTACCTGTCCACGGTAGGAGTAAAAATTTCTCGCAAAAGTATTGTATTAGAAAACAGCACAAAACAGGAAATTGTCACAGCACAGTTGCTGATTTGGGATTTAGAGGGGCATACAAAATTCAAAGGTATCGCCCCCACTTATTTGCAGGGAGCAGGCGGCGTTTTAATAGTTGCCGATGTCAGCCGCTCAGAAACCGTTGAGCGAATTTCCGAACACATTAAGCTTTTTTCTTCAGTCAACCCAAAAGGCTCAATAATCATCGCTTTGAACAAAGTAGACTTGATAGACGAAGAAAAATTAGCACTGCTAGTGGAAATTGCCCATTCCATAGGTCAAGATAAAGTAGTAGCAGTTTACACAACATCTGCTAAAACGGGCAAAGACGTCGATGAAATTTTTTACAAACTAGCTTACACAATGGTAGAACAAGTATGATCGATATTTTTAGAAAGCTGTTAGTCCCCCAAGAAACAGAATATTTTGTGGTTAATCACAATTTCATTATTCAGGAAACCTCCTCAGCCGTGCAGCGGTTTGCCGATACAGCCGCCGACGCTTTACCCGGTGTGGATGCCCGCATCTGTTTTCCTGAATTAATTGGAGTTGAAAATATCCTCACATCTATAATTATCGGACAAAAGTCAAGTTTTCAACTCAAGGGTATCGCTAGGTTTACGGACAACAATCATCCTTTATATTTCGATCTCTTAGTAATTGAACATGAAAACAACGAAGAAGAAAAAGAAGAAAAACTGCCAAGTACATTGCTAATTTTGATTGAAGATTCCACCGAAAAAATGGTAATGAAGCAATCATTAATCCAAAGAGCTAATGAGGCAAATCTTTTAGTGAGAGCCTTAGAAGCTTCTAGAGATTACATAGATAAAGTAATTATATCTATGGGCGATGCTTTGTTAGTCACAACCACCTTGGGCATCATCAAAACAGTAAATCAATCCGCTCAATTGTTGTTTGGGTACACCGAATCAGAAATTGTCGAACAGCCTTTGTCCATGATTGTCGTGGAAGAAACATTGCTTTACCAAGCTCGGCACCACTATATTTTGTCTCAAGAAGAATTAGTGAGAGAATTGGAGGTAGTCTGCACGACAAAAACAGGAGCAGAAATTTGGGTAGAATTTTCCTGTGCGGCTATTCAGACGGAACTGAAGGGGCTATATGATTTTGTGTACATAGGTAGAGATGTTACAGAACGCAAGCAACAAGAAATCGAAATTCGTCGGTCTTTGGCAAGAGAACAGGAACTCAGAGACGTAAAATCTCGCTTTTTTTCGATGCTTGCTCACGAATTTGGCAATCCTTTAAATACAGTATTGTTTTCTACTCAAATTCTCAAAGAATACGGCGATGAAATTACAATCCAGGAGAAAAAAGAATACCTAGAACACATTCAATCAGCATCTAAACACATGGCTCAGCTATTAGATGATGTTCGGTTGCTTAGTAGTGCAGAAGCAGGGAAATTGAAATTCAATCCCACACCAGTTGACTTGAAAAGTTTTTGCAACGATTTAGTAGAATCTATCAAAATTAGCTTCGGCAAAAATCATGCAGTTTGTTTTATTTACAGGCGAGTAATGTCGCGGGTGAGATTAATTAATAACTCTTATGATGAGAGCAAAAAATTACCCGCAATGGATAAAAAATTGCTGCGACACATATTGACAAACTTGCTGTCAAATGGTATTAAGTATTCGCCAATCGATAGCAATGTTTATTTTGAGTTGCATTGTTATGATGAAGAAGCTATCTTTAAAATTAAAGATGAAGGAATTGGCATTCCTATAGAAGACCAAGAACAACTGTTTGAATCTTATTACCGGGCTCAAAATGTAGGTAAAATACCCGGTACTGGACTAGGTTTATCCATAGTCAAGCAGTGTGTAGACTTGCACGGCGGTCAAATTGAATTTTCCAGCGAAACAGGGTTAGGTACTACTTTTATAGTGACCATTCCATATTACAAATCAAAGCAAATAGATTAATCTCAGATTTCTGGATACCAAGGGCGCATTTACTACTAAAGATCCCCAATGAAAACCCTGTTACAAAAACTATTGGTTCCTCACCACCTGGAGTACCTCGCACTAGATAGAGACTTTTTAATTCAAGAGACATCTGCCAATGTACAGCGTTTTGCCTACTGTGACGAAATAGTATCGGGAAATGATGTTCGCCTTCACTTTCCAGAATTGGTAGGAACTGAAGAAATTTTAATCGATATCTTTGAAGGGAGTTTACCAAATTTTGATTTAAAAGCGATGACGCGGGTTTTAGAGGATAACTCGCGACTGTATTTTGATATGTATATCGTCGCATTCAGAAATGATGAAAGTCATCAAAGATTAATTATATTTTTTGAAGATGTAACAGACAGGATGGGTTTAGAACAAACTCTTGTTCAGGCGACCAATGAAATGAATATTTTATTGAGTACCTTAGCAGCTACTAACAATTATGTGGAAAAAATCATTACTTCCATGGCAGAAGTTTTGTTAGTGACCACCGCCAGTGGAAAAATTAAAAAAGTTAATCAAGCTGCTCAAAATTTGTTTGGTTACAGCGACTCGGAATTAGTAGGACGACAAATAAATGCGATCGCTCCCATAGGTCAATCTTTACACGATCTCAGTAAACAACGTGAATTAGTCCAAACTAAGGGGGAAGTAATTTGCACAGCAAAAACAGGTGAAAAGCTCACATTGGCTTTTTCCTGTACCCCTATTCCCAGTGATATTAAGAGTATTTCTGATGGAACGACAGACCTCAAAGATTTCCTGTATATCGGTAGAGATGTTACAGATAGAAAGCGGGCTAGCAAGCGAAAAGTAGCCCAATATGTCACCACGCGCATACTCTCGGCATCGGAAACAATCAAAAAGGCGATCTCCGCAATTCTCCCCGTAATTTGCGACAGTTTGGGATGGGATAACGCCGAGCTATGGATGCCAGAAATAGGTGAAAAGCTACTGTCAGTAACTAAGAGAAAATTTCCGATTTCCGATCCAAATTTGCTCCGGTGTGTGGCCAATTGGACAAAACGTTCAATCTCTATTCCAGAATTTGTAGAAGTTGCCGAACAAACTACCTTTGCAATGGGGGAAGGATTACCGGGGCGCGTTTGGGCCACCGGTTCCCCTGAGTTGATTAGAGATATAACTGAAAGTGACAAGTTTTATCGCCGAGAAATTGCGGGTAGATCGGGATTGCATGGAGCTTTTTGCTTCCCAATTTTGGGCGACTACGAACAGGAAAATTCTACCCGGTCAATTTTGGGTGTCATCGCTTTTTTTAGTTGCGAGGTGCAGTGCTACGACGAAGAATTGCTCCAGACAATGGCAACAATTGGCAGCCAAATTGGTCAATTTATTAAGCGCAAACAAGCAGAAGCAGCCTTGCGAGAAAGTGAAGAACAACTGCGAGACTTATTTGAAAATGCTAGCGACTTGATTCAAAGTATTGGAGCAGACGGTCATTTTTTGTACGTGAATCGGGCTTGGCGAGAAACTCTTGGGTACAGCGAAGCAGAAATTGCTAAAATGACAGTATTTGATATCATTCATCCCAACAGTTCCCCGGATTCTCTTCACATATTCGATCGGGCGATTCGCGACAAAGAAATAGATGAAAATACTTTTTATCCAGATTCTGTAGAAGCGATTTTTGTGACCAAAAAATACCAACAAATTTTGTTGGAAGGGAGTATAAGCTGTAAATTTGCTGATGGTCAGCTAGTGGCTATTCGCGCGATTTTGCGAGACATTACTGCTCGCAAACAAGCTGAAGATGCTTTAGCCCAATCTGTCTCCCTACTCCAAGCAACTTTTGATTCCACTGCTGACGGGATTTTAGCGATCGATCGCACTGGAAAAATAGTCAGTTTCAACCGAGAATTTATAGAAATGTGGGGCATTCCCGAAGAAGTGATGGCACTGCGATCCGATGCAAAAATGGTGGCGTTTGTCCTCAACCAACTGAAAGATCCCCAAGCATTTCAAGAAAGAATAGAATCACTTTACGAGCAGCCAGAAGCGGAAAGTTACGACTTGTTAGAATTTCAAGACGGCAGATTTTTTGAACGCTATTCTGAACCGCAGCGACTGGGAGATGAAATTATCGGCAGAGTTTGGAGTTACCATGACATCACCGAACGCAAGCAAGCAGAAGATGCCCTCCGGGAAGAACAAGAAAAATCTGAAAAACTCCTTTTAAATATTTTGCCGAAAGCCATAGCAGAAAGGCTTAAACGAAATGAAACTACTATTGCAGAATACTTTCCTGAAGTGACTGTTTTGTTTGCAGATATTGTGGGTTTTACACACTTGTCTACCCTGATGAATCCCATCGATCTGGTGGAGTTGCTCAACCAAATTTTTTCCAGCTTTGACCTGATTTGCGAACGGCTTGGGTTAGAAAAAATTAAGACTATTGGGGACGCATACATGGTAGTAGGAGGATTACCTGAGCCTAGGGCAGACCATGCCGAAGCGATCGCCCAAATGGCCCTGGATATGCAAACAGAAATAGCCAGATTTAATGCTCAAAATAACAAATATTTTAGCATCCGCATCGGTATCCATAGTGGCCCTGTGGTGGCGGGAGTAATTGGCATCAAAAAATTTATTTACGATTTGTGGGGCGACACGGTTAATATTGCTTCTCGCATGGAATCTCACGGTTTGCCTTGGCGAATTCAAGTGAGTGAAGCTACTTATAATTTATTGCAACACAAATACTTATTCGAGCGGCGGGAAACTATTCATGTTAAAGGGAAAGGGGAGATGACAACTTATTTGCTTATTGGGAGTAAATAAAATTAGTTATTGGTTATTAGTTAGTGGTTATTAGTTAGTGGTTATTACTCATGGGTTAACTAACAACTAACTCTTGGATGACGCTTCGTCGCTCAGGGCATCGCCACTAACTACTAACTACTGAGTAAAACTATTGCTAAAATTAGTGGAGAAACCCAAACAGGTCAAGATTCATGGAACTTGCCAATGTACCGATATTTTTATCATCACATCTAGAAACGATCGATCGCCATCCTCTAACAGTTGCACCAGAAACTAGCTTTATGGATGCGATCGCCCTGATGAGTCAGGCGATAAATAGTAATGAGCTAACGAATTCACAACCCATTGTCAATTCCAGTAAAACGGCAAAACCATCGAGCGGTTGTGTCTTAGTGATGGACGGAAATCAGCTCGTTGGAATCCTCAATCAAGGAGATTTCGCATGGTTAAAGTGAATGATGCTCACCGCCAGATGTTCGGCTACAGTGACGAAGAGTTGGTGGAAATGAGTTTTGCTGATCTCACTCACCCGGAAGATTTAGAAGCAGATTTAGAGCTGGTTAAGCAGCTTATAGATGAGGATATTCCTCGTTTTCAAATGGAAAAATGAATTAGTGTCAAATACCTTGAAGCACGCTTTTCCCGATCGCACAAATGGTACGGTTAGTGTAGAATGCTATCAAACAGGCGATCGGGAAATCCACCTCATCGTCAAAGATAACGGCAAAGGTTTTCCCAAAAATTTTAATTTTAAAAAAACTAATTCTATGGGCTTTCAAGTTGTCTGCACTTTAACCGAACAGCTAGAAGGAAATATTGAAATATCAGGAGAAATAGGCTCTACTTTTCACTTAAAGTTCACTGAGTTAAAATATTTTAAAAGGCTTTAGTATCATGAAGATTTCCGAAAAAAACATTAATATTTTGATTGTAGAAGACGAACTTTTAATAGCGAAAAACTTATCCAATAAATTGGAGAATTTGGGTTATAAAATAGTAGGTATTGTTTGTTCAGGAGCCGATGCCATCGAGCGTGCTGACGAAATGAAGCCAGATTTAATTTTGATGGATATAGTCATTAAAGGTCAAATAGACGGCATAGAAACAGCAACAATCATCAATCAAAAATTAGATATACCAATTATCTATACAACTGCCTATGCAGACGAAGAAACTTTGGAGCGAGCAGAAAATACTGGTTCCTACGGCTACCTCCTCAAACCTTTTAAAGAAAGAGAGCTACACGCCACCATCAAGATTGCATTGAGCAAACATCAAGAAACCGTTAAAATGCAACAAGAACTTGCATTTTTTGCTACAAAGAGTGAAAATGAATCGCGTTTTTTGGCAATGGTTTACCATGATTTAAATACTCCATTGACTACCATACAACTATCGGCTGAAATGCTGGAAGATTGCGATTTTTCTAGTCGTATATTAACAGTAAATAAGACCGTAGAACGCATTAAAAAAGCAGCGAGCAATATGAGCGAATTGCTCGAAGATATTTTAATGATAGCCAAAGCAGATTCGGGGAAAATTTTGCTGAACTTAAAGTCGGTAAATCTGGTTGATTTGTGCTATCTTATATTAGATGATATGCAGCCGATCGCTACTCAAAAACACTTCATAAACTTTCGTCATCAACAAAATTTGTTGTACGCTAATGTCGATGCCAAACTACTGCACCATCTGCTCACAAATTTGCTGTCAAACGCGATTAAATATTCTCCCAACGGCGGTGATGTGTCTCTAGAATTAAGCAGCCAATGCCAGGAAGTCATTTTTTGCATTCGCGATGAAGGAATTGGTATGACAGCGGCAGATATAGGTAAATTATTTCAGAAGTTTGAACGGGGTGGTAATGTCAGCAATATTAAAGGTTCTGGCTTGGGACTTTGTATTGTCAAACACATTGTTGACCTCCACGGCGGTACCATAAGTGTGGAAAGTGCGATCGGTAAAGGTACTACAATTACTGTGGCACTGCCTTTTGATAGTTGAGTGTTGACTAAAGAACAATAGGCCTGCCCCCGGCCTGTTTTAGCAATAAAAAAATCTTGTTATTAATGTTATTTGAGCTGTTGTTGATGCACAAAAAAATAAAAATTACCAATTAAATAAAATATTTTATTTAATGTAGCTTTCTGCTTTCAACCTGGAATCAAGGCTCTACCTATAGATAGAGACTAGCTGCGATCGGCATAAATGAAAATTCCACCCCTTGAGAGATGTAGCATCAGGGATATTTTTCGTTCAATAGTATCAATTACTGTTACCAACACCCAATCAAGAAACATCAGAGAGGATCTATGAGCATCGACAAACCCAACGAAACTAAAGATATTTTCCGCACTGCCAATCCTGGAGATCGCATTTCCGACGAACCACAAACCATCGAAGAAAAAGCCCAGCAACTCGCAGTAGACCACGTTCCAGACATAACTGGAGATATAGTTACAGTTCCCACTTATGTGATCGTCGAAGAACCGGATGGGGAAAAGAAAGCCCTGCACCACGTCAAAGACGCTGAAGAAATTTCCGACGTAATTCGGCAGGCCCGCGTTGACGAAAATGGCGAGCGAATTTGGGATTAAATTCAATCAAATTAAAGACGAGTTTTTTAACCAAAGTTATCTGTAGAAATCATGGAAACAAATCAGAGAAACACTGCCCCTTTCCCCAATATTCCGCCCATTCTGGAAACTGACGATCGAGAATATCTCGATGGTGGCATAGTGAGTACAGTTGCAGTCGCAGGCCATCCGCTTCACCCAGTGCTGATTGTATTTCCCGTAGCCTTTCTGGTAGGAGCAGCCGGTACTGACATCGGCTACTGGCTCACAAGCGATCCATTTTGGGCAAGAGCCTCAGTTTGGCTCATCGGTGCCGGTTTCGGTGCGGGCATTTTGGCTGGGATCACCGGTTTTTTAGACTTTTTTAAAATAAAAAGAGTGCGCGATCGTAGTGCTGGCTGGTTGCACATGGGCGGCAACGTGACGGTTTTGGTACTTTCCTTGATTAACCTGGTTTTGCGACAAGGAAACCCAGAAACAGCGATTGTACCAACAGGTTTAGCAATTTCCATTGTCGTTGCAGCGTTACTGGGCGCTACAGGCTGGTTTGGTGGCGAACTCAGTTTTCGTCACAAAGTCGGTGTCATCGGCCCTACCAGCCGCAATCAGTAGGTTTTGTGAAAAATATAGTCCTTCTCAATTATCAAATTGAGGAGGACTATATTTTTGAGGTATCAATTTCTTGAACTTCCCAAGAGTTAACTTGGCCAGCCCCAGCCAAGGAAAAATAGCGCCTAGTAGATTCCGGCAAAATCGCCCCCGCTAACAAAGCATTATCTAAATTAGCTCCAATTAACGTCGCCTCGCTCAAATCTGCTGCCATCAAATCTGCTTGACACAACTTCGCCCAATTCAGATTAGCCCCTCTCAAACAACTTCCCCTCAACTTAGCCCCTGTTAAGTTTGCTCCCACCAACTTCACGCCCCGCAACTGAGCGGCGCTAAAATTCGCCCCTGCTAAATTTGAGCCTTCCAAATTAGCTCCCGTCAGTTTAGCTTCACTGACATTGACACCGCTCAAATCCGCACCGCCGAGATTCACCCCATTTAACTGAGCTCTCCGCAGACTGACTCCCGTTAATAAAGCTCCAAACAGCTTGGCACTGTTGAGCCTTGCACCGTAAAGGTTTGCCCACTTAAAATTAGCTCCTGTCAGGTTTGCGCCCAACAAGTTAATTAGTTGCAAGTCGGCGCTGCACAGATTGGCATTCCACAGCACAGCACCCCGCAGGTTTGCGCCTGTTAAAGTTGCGCCGCTTAACTTCGCTCTCGGCAATTTTGCTTTTACCAGAAAAGCTCCGCTCAAATTAGCCTTGGTCAAATTTGCATCTGTCAGTTTGCTGTCTCCCATTTTGGCAAAACTCAGATTTGCTCTGTGCAGCAAAGCGCCATTGAGTGTTGCTTTGGTGAGAAATGCTCTGCTGAGGTTGGCCCCGGAAAGATTGGCTTGCGAAAGGTTGACTCCGATTAAGATGGCTCCGCTGAGGTTCGCCCCGCTGAGGTTCGCCCCAGCAAAGTTTCTTTGTCCTTTTTCGTAGTTGTTGAGCAGTTCGCTAACTTCCATAGGGCCTAATACCTCTGATTCGGGGGTTTTCGATGGAGAAATCTTTGCTGTTAAGGTTGTGTGAGAAATTCCACTGTGCAAAAGTCAGACTGTTTCAGAATTCTAGATCCAAAGGTCTAACTTCTAGTACCAGTAGTTTCTGTGGAAAGGTAATCTCTTAATAAAGATTTTATATCCTGCGATCGCTAGCAATGCCCATTTCCCCACTGTTGACTTAAAAGTTAACTTTTGTTGACATATCAACTTATTGCTTAACCTGTGGGATTAATTAATTTTTAACTTCAGGCGCACTTTGCCGCCTACTCCTGCGGGTGGTTTCCAGGAAGTTAAAGCTTCCTGGAGATGCTTAATTGGCTCAGTGGCTTGTAGCGTCGAGGCTCCATAGTCGATCGCCACTCGCACCACCCGGCCATCTTGTACCCACAATTCCCAAACCGTCTCCCCAGTAACCCCAGTCGGTAAGATCACAGATTGCAGGTATTGAGTCAAAGCAGCAATAGCCGACACATCCAACCCTTCGACACTAGCTATTTGCAAAGGAGAAGTGCTTGGCTGCTGGGGTTTCAACTCCCGGTAAGTGGGTTTCGCCACTTCCTGAAGTGGTGCCGATGGTGCTTCCCGGCGAGTTGGGTTGACACGGGAACCACCGCCTCTAGTTTGCCCGATCGCCTCATCCGACTCAAAAATACCTTCATAGCTCATCCCCTGTGGCAGTTCTACAGGCACTTGTACTCGCCGACGCGATCCATCTGGTTCCACCCGGACTTCTTCGCTCACAGCCACAAACGCCGTGTATTCCGACAGCAAGCCATAGGTCAAAGCAGTATTAGTCACTGATTCCACCAGAGATTTAGTCTCGCCACCAAACATTTGATTCATCAAATCCTGAATCCGCGATCGACCCCAAAGTTGAGCGATCGCCAAATTGCCAAAATCCAGATTAGTCGTGACAACTGAATTTGACTCCCGTTGGCGAACATTGACAGAAGGAGCAAAATTCACGGGTAACATCTGCTCGTAAACTTTGCCGTCAGCTTGAGTGCCGCGGATACGAATTTTGCCACTGGTGCGATCGTTCTGCCGGCCAAACAAAACTAGCGGCGCACTAGCAAACAAATCTGGCACCACCTGGGGATAAATCTCCGCTTTTTCCCCCATTCCTTCCCAACTGATTTGAATATTCGTCAATACCGGACTGTTAATTTGGCGAAAAAACTTTTCTGCTGCCACCGCCGTGGGTTCATCTTGACGAACTACTTGAGATGTGCCTCTTCCCACTTGGGCCAAACGGTTAAGCAAAAACCGATTTACAGAACCGCCCACACCAAAACTATAGAGTCTATTTCCCGGTTTGAGACTCCGTTGCACCTGGTCAATTACTTCTTTTTCATTGCCAATATAACCATCAGTAATTAGTACAATACTCCGCAACCTTCCGGTTTCTGGAGCCGGAAAATTCATCACTGTTCGGATGCCATTGAGCAATTCCGTACCGCCGTTAGCTTGCAATTTAGCGATATAATCAATAGCTTTTTCTCGATTGAGCTGAGTATTGGCTAAAGGAGTTGGTGAAAGTGCTTTGGCAGTATTGGCAAAATCAATAATTGTAAAAGTATCCTGGGGATTTAAACCTTGAATAAAACGGCGCATCAATTCCTGGGATTTGGCTAGCGGTTCTCCCTGTTGAGAACCGGAAGTATCCATCAGAAACACGACATCTTTGGGTACAATTTGATTGGATTTGTAATTTAAGGCCGGAATCAGATAAGCTGCAAAATGACCGCCTCGCTTGTCAGCTTGAGTCAGGACTGCTGCCTGGGTATTTTCTCCAGCTACTCGATAGCGCAAAATTAAATCTTTATTGGGGATTGTATCAGAATTGGCTAATTGGACTTGCACAATATTGCCGCTGCGAGATGTCGTAATTTGATGAGAAGTAGAGCGGACATCGCTAATCGGAATTCCGCTATCTATTTCTACATTCACAGCGATATCGTGACCCGATCGCGTTCCCGGAGGCACTACAGGCGGGTTAATGCGATCGGCATCGGTATTAACCGCCCCCGGCCTGGTTAAGGGGGGGTTGGGGGTGGTCATATTTCTGGGAATATAGCGAGGCCCCACCACCATGGGAAACACAAATTCATAATCGCCTCCCTCAAACTTGAGACTTTCGGTGTAGCGAATGGTAACTTCTATTTGCTCTCCGGGTTTGATATTTGCCAGAGACTGAGTAAAAATATTGTCCCGTTCTTGTTCCAACAAACCCGCTGTTCTGCCTTGGGTTCGAGCTTTTTCGTAAATTTCCAAAGCTTCGTCTCGTCGTTTGATATCAGATTTGATAGTTCGTGAGCCGATTTTAATTTCCATATCATCCACCGCCGCTTCGTCAGGTAAAGGAAACACATAAACAGCTTCCAAAGGTTCGGTGAAAGAATTTTCAAACTTCTGAACAACTTCGACGCGGGAGATATTGCCGGCAATTTTGGCTTTAACTTGAGTTTGTTTGAGCCCAAAGACTTGTTCCTGGCCCGGATTTTGACTTGGGACGAACAAACCGCCGACGGGACAGCGACTTTGGGGCGGGTATCCATCGCTACGGCAGTTAACCTCATTTCTAGCCAGGAGTTGTGGTGATGCAGCAGAATGTCCTCCAAGAGCGATCGCCCTTGCTCTATGGGGAGCCAGCCACGCGCTACACTCGATCGCAGCCAGGAGTGTTATACCAGCAGAAAGCAACCGTTGGGCAGATAAAACGCAGACAAACTTCATAGCAATTTTTTTAGCAGACTGGAAATGCTCTATATACCATGACCTTAACCTTCGCGAAACGTTCCTGAGTCAGGGATGTGCCAAAAATTACCGACTATGGCTCATGGGGCGATCGAGTCAAAGCTACAAAATTGTATCTTGCATCAATTAGACAATTAAATAGCTGTACCCACCCCATATTCAAAAAATGCTCCAGGAATGCTGGACAATTTGGTTTTTAGCTTTTAGATTTGAGTGTTACCTTAAGCAAAAACATCTAAAGTCAAAAGTCTTATGAGCAAATTTGTGTTTGTGACCGGCGGCGTCGTTTCCAGCATCGGTAAGGGAATAGTCGCTGCTTCCTTGGGGCGCTTGTTGAAGTCCCGCGGCTATTCTGTCTCCATTCTGAAGCTAGACCCCTATATTAACGTTGACCCCGGCACTCTCAGCCCGTTTCAGCACGGGGAGGTGTTCGTGACTCAAGACGGTGCAGAAACCGATCTGGATTTGGGTCATTACGAGCGTTTTACCGATACATCCATGTCACGGCTCAACAGTGTCACCACGGGGTCGATTTATCAAGCGGTGATTAATAAAGAACGCCGTGGCGAGTATCACGGGAGTACGGTGCAGGTGATTCCGCACATCACTAACGAGATTAAAGAGCGCATTCACCGAGTTGCACAAAATACCAATCCCGATGTGGTAATTACGGAAATTGGCGGCACGGTGGGAGATATTGAATCCCTGCCGTTTTTGGAGGCAATTCGCCAGTTTCGCAAGGATGTCCGCCGCCAAAATGTTGTGTATATGCACGTCACGTTGATACCTTGGATTCCTTCGGCTGGGGAGATGAAAACTAAACCGACTCAGCATTCGGTGAAGGAATTGCGCTCGATCGGCATTCAACCTGATATTTTGGTCTGTAGGTGCGATCGTCCCCTGTCCTTGGGCATGAAAGAAAAACTATCGGAATTCTGCAACGTACCCGAAGAATGCGTCATCACGGCTCAAGATGCCAAAAGTATCTACGAAGTGCCACTGATGATGGAAAACGAAGGTTTGGCAGAACAAACCATCAATCTGCTGCAACTGGAACATCGCCAACCCGATTTGACTCAGTGGGAAACTTTAGTCAAGCGACTCTACAGCCCCAGCCACAAAATTGATATTGCTTTAGTCGGCAAATACGTGCGGTTGAACGACGCTTATCTTTCCGTCGTAGAAGCCTTGCGGCACGCAGCAATCTCCATCGGTAGTGACCTCAATTTACGCTGGATTAACTCAGAAGATTTAGAATCGGGAAATATCGAAAAATATCTCACCGGTATCAACGGCATTGTTGTACCCGGAGGTTTTGGAATTCGCGGAGTAGACGGCAAAATAGCAGCCATCCAATACGCCAAACAGCACAAAATTCCCTTTTTGGGATTGTGTTTGGGAATGCAGTGTGCTGTGATTGAGTGGGCTCGCAACACCGCCAGACTAGAAAATGCCAACAGTGCCGAGTTTGACCCCAATACCACAAATCCGGTGATTAACTTATTGCCAGAACAGCAAGATGTGATAGATTTGGGCGGAACAATGCGACTGGGTTTATATCCGTGTCGCGTCAACCCAGACACCCTAGCATTCAAACTTTACCAGCAACAAGTGATTTACGAGAGACATCGGCATCGCTACGAATTTAACAACGCCTATCGCAATCTTTTCTTAGAATCAGGTTATGCTATTTCGGGAACATCTCCCGACGGCCGCTTGGTAGAAATGATCGAATTACCAAGCCATCCATTTTTCATCGCCAGCCAATTTCACCCAGAATTCCAATCTCGACCCAGCTCCCCTCACCCATTATTTCAGGGATTCATCGAGGCTGCGAGCCTCCAGGGAAAGCATGATTTTCCCGAAGCACAGGCCTTAGATTGGGTTCCCGAAAAAGTTGCAGGAACCACATGAGCTGCCACGCATCTAATTTGACTCTCAAGTTTGATAAGATTTTTGTGGGAGGGTTGTTCTTAGCAACTCCGAAGCAGAATCAAGCAATATTTAGATGCGTGACGGCGGATGTGACACATTATTAATATATCTTCAACGAAAAAAATAACCCCACTCCCAACCCTAGTAGGGATCGGGGCTAGAAAGTGTAACTTGATTCTTGGACAAGGCTACCCATTGTTGCTCAATTATGGGTAGACTTTTCACTCGCAGGTTCTGCTTCTGTAAGGTTTTGGTGGAATTAATGGATTAAAGAAGTGCTATGCTACTCGGATTCAAAACCGAATTAAAACTGAACGACCGACAGCGAACGCGGTTAGCTAAACATTGTGGAGTAGGTCGTCACGCATGGAATTGGGGACTGTGGTTGACCAAAAACATACTCAACCACAATCAAGCCAACCCACAGGAAAAGCTCAAATTTCCCACGGCTATTGACTTGCACAAGTTGTTAGTATCCTTGGTAAAATCCCAAAACCCTTGGTATTACGAGTGTTCTAAATCCACACCACAGATCGCATTAATCGCATTGCCAGAAGCGTGGAAACGGTGCTTTAAGAAGACTGCGGGATTACCCAGATTTAAAATGTTCTCTAATGTTGAGTCAATCTCTATGGGGTTAGATTTCAAAATAGATTTTTTTAACTCTTGTTACATACCAGGAAACGGAGGTTTCAGGAGGTGTTGTGGCTTACTGGATTAAATTAATTTATGAGAAAAATTCTTACATAATCGACCTGGATACTATTAGTGCTTTTTCTAAGGAACTGGATAATAACCGGATCGCATTTTGGCTGCCTCATAGCAGTCAGCCGATTATCCTCAATCCCCACGGCAATTCTGATGCTTACAGGCAAGTTATAGATTATCTCAAAAAAACAATCGATCGCAATTCTCATAAATCCTGGGTCAAAATTAATTACGATCGCAAAGAATTTTCCATCGATTTGAGTCGAATTAGCTTTTTTGCTTGGGAACCTAATGGTCGGTTAACTTTTTGTTTACCAGACAGTGCACTTAATATTGTGCTCGCTCCCCATACTAATCCCCATGATTATCAAAAATTACAGGAATATATCAAAAATACAACGGGACTTTCGGGGCCATAACCAATAACAAATAATATCAATTCCGGTTGTATCGGAATGATTAAACCTTACTAGGACACAGAGGACGCAGAGAAAGAGAATAGAGAAATAATAATTCCGATGTCAACGGATTTGATATAACCAATAACAAATAACCAATAACCAATAACCAATAACAATTAAATTACCTCCAAGCTAGTTTGGCAGCCCCTACCATCCCTGCTTGATTTCCCAATTCAGCTACCAATAACTGCAAATTTTCCCTAGAACTGGGGAGAACCCGTCGCTCTATTTCTGCTATAACCGCCGGGAAAAAAAACTCTGCACCTGCACTAATTCCGCCACCAATAATAATAGCTTCCGGCGTTAAAACATAAATGAGACTTGCCAAACCTATACCGAGATAACGACCATAATTTTGCCAATATTCTACAGCTTTGGCATCTCCCGATTTTGCTAAATTTGCTAATTCTAGCGGTTCTAAACCAGTTTCGCGACGAATTGCTTGCACTGAAACATACTGTTCTAAGGAACCACGATTCCCGCTGTTGCATTCCGGACCATCGGGATTGATGGTAATCAATCCTAACTCGCCCGCGGCACCTTGATGACCTGAAAATAGTTTGCCATCTAGGATAACTGCACCCCCAACACCAGTGCCTAATGTTAGCAAAATTAGGTTTTTCCAGTGGCGGCCCGCACCTAACCAAGCTTCTCCTAATCCAGCACAGTTAGCGTCATTTGCTAATATGGTTGGCAGTCCGGTTTTGGCTTCTAACCAATCAGCTAGGGGGACGTTTTGCCAGTTTTTGAGGTTAATTGCGACTCTGGCTATTCTCCCAGTGGCGTCTGCGGGGCCTGGGGTGCCGATGCCGATCGCCTTTACAGCATTTTCCACTGGATTAAGTTGAGAAATTGCGTCTACCATTGCCGCTAAAACCGCTTCTGGTGTTGCGGGTTGAGGCGTTGGTACTGTTAAGGATTGATGGCAAATTCCCTCGGCGCTGAATCTGCCGAGTTTGATGGCGGTGCCGCCTAAGTCAATGCCGATTACTTGTGTCATGGAGTTTGTGATTTTTAATGTGATATTCTAACAAGCAATTGGTATTTTTAGCAACTTATTCTTCCCCGTCAAAACCCAAACCATCTCCTATAAACACTGCTTCAATCACCATCCCCTTCTCACCATCATCCTCCTGGGGTGGTAGGGGAAATCTTGCTAATATCTCCTGACTAATTTTCCTCGAAACATTTCCTAATTCCCCGTCACGAATTCTACTCAATAACAGTAGCCGGCACGCCAATTCCTGAAGCGATGCAACTGATGAATTTGGATTCAGGTTGTCATCAATGTTCCTAGTCTCGATTTCCATCCTTTCGGAATCTACTGACTCGGCATTTGCTAACAAATTTTGGCCAAATCGACGCAGCCAAGTTGCTAATTCTGCATCTTTCAGACGTTTTGCTATCAGAAATCCGGCGACATCTCCTCTACTCCAACTTTGATTTACTCCTTCTAGAAGTTCCATGAATTTCGCCTCGTATTCTGTGTCTGTCAGGGTTGGTGGCTGGGGCTTTTCTGGTGTTGGGGGATTGGATGGTTGGGTTTTGAAGAGTCGCTGAATTAGTTGTTTGAGGAATTGCCAAATTTTGTTTAGCATTTGTGAGGTACAGATAGTTCGATCTACTTTAAAAGTGGATAATATAGTTCTCCGGTTGAGTTGATGAAGCCGGCTCGATCGCCCGCCAAGTTTCCTGTTCCCATAAATACATCTACTCTACCGGCACCTTTAATTGCACCGCCTGTGTCTTGATCTAAAACGTACCGATTTACTTGGTTTTGTTCGAGTTTTCCTTCTGCATTGGGGTAGGGAAGTTTGGTACTAATGAGTGCTAGGGCCCCCGGTGGCATTAAGGATTTGTCGGTGGCGATCGACCTTTCGGCAGTTACTGGCACTCCCAGGCTTCCTATGGCGGGAGATCCTTGAGTGTCCCGGAAGAATACAAAGCTTTGATTTTTTGGCAAATACTTGTTCATTTCTTCGGGGAAGTTGGCAAAATATTCTGTTAATTTTGGCAAGTTTAACTGTTCTAAAGTAAACTTTCCGTCTTTAACTAATTCTCGCCCAACTCCTGTATAACTGTGACTTGTTTTCCCGGCAAAACCCACTGTCATGACATCACCATCTGGGAGCTGCAATTTCGCAGAACCTTGGACGTGAATTAGAAATGCTTGGAAGCGATCGCGCAACCAAACTAATTCTAATCCGCGCAACAATCCTTTGCTTCCCTGCAAAGCATCTGCCCCTTCTAATTCCAATCTTGTCGGGTGAGGTTTTGGCCAAGACGCGATGTTTGGTGGCACGCGATAAAGGGGATATCGATATTCGGCTGTCTGGGTTCTTGATGCGGCGTAAATAGGCTGAAAATAACCGGTAAATGCTACAGTGCCTTGCCCGTCTTTGCCGATGGATTTGTAAAATACAAATTCCCGCTTGACAGATGCTTGAAGTTGTGATGGCGTGGTAGAGTTGACAACTAATTGGCGAAAGCGATCGAGGGAACGGCGGACTCGATCGCGCGTAATTCCTGCTACTTGATAGCGTCCGTAAGCATTAGCTGCTGCTGCGCTATCGAGATAACCTAGGCTGTAGTCGATCGACTTTAATAACGATGCTTTGTCTCCGGGTTTGCCCTCAACGCCCCAAACTTGAGCATCAAAGGCGATGGACTCCGATTCACTTGCTGATAGCTGAGTCAAACTCACTGGTTGTAGCGGGGAAACTGCCATCACGGGGGCATTAAAGGCGATCGCCAAAACGCAACAGGCGATCGTCAATAACTGATACCTAAAAATTTTACTCAATTTCCATCGTCCCTTATTCATCGTATCTTTCAACGCTAGAAGTAAAAATTGGTTCTACGCGAATTGCCTGAACACTGGTAGGACGAACCACCATGTATTCGCCTTGAATATTTTTGATCGGGACATTCAGAAATTCATTGGATTCCTGCTTGGGAACCAAAACAGTGCTGTACCACTTCTGAAAATCTTGCAGCGTTGAGAAACGGACTTCTTCACGGTGGCCGCCGCTCAGCAACAGATGCACGGAATATTCACTGGGAGTTCTGGGCATATTTGTATTTTAGAGTTGGGATTTTAAGCTTTTGGAACCATTCTATCTTTTACTGGACATCTGGCATCACTAAAATTTCGGAAATTTCAGACACTTAAAACTGACAGCAATTCGGCTACGCTGACCCAAGGGCGAAGTCGAACTCCCTCACAGACGATTTTGCAAGTGTTTCAGGGATTGGGGCACTCCCGGAATGACCCACGGCCTGCCAAGAAAGCGCGTTTTTCTCCCCATCTAGGGTTCCCTAGGTGCAGAAACTATCATTTTCGAGTTACCAAAACCCAATCATCAACTGTGTTCACCACTTGAGCACGATCCAAATCTAGATGTTGAAACACCGGTTTTTCCAACAGAAAATAAGGTTGAGGGAGAGTTTGCCATTTCTGTTGTAGTGTCGGCGCGTCGGCGACAATCACTTGGTGTTCGCTGTAAAAATTCAGCGATGGACGCGGGAGGCGGTGAGATGTGAATACCTCTTTACCAGCGGGGGTTCCTTGGCGGACCATTTCGGCGATCGGCTTGACTGGATAATCCTCCGCCAGTTCCCAAACCCAGTTATTTGAGGCGAACAATACTAACAATGTCAAGTAAGTTCCCCAAATTAAAACTAATAGAAACTGTCGGTCTTTACGGTGCTGTAACCAGGCGGATAGGATTGTTGTCAAAGCTACAAACAGTAGCATTAACTGTAAATCTCCCTCTGGTGGCGGCAGGCGATCGCCAAATTTTACCAGACCGCTGAAGTAAATGCAACCCACAATCGCAACTATCGCCATCACTCCAAAAATGACAGGATGAGGCAACAAAGATACAGCATCAAAACGTTCCTCTACTTGTGCTTTTTCCGGTGCTTCTCCCATCGACATTTGTTCCCAAACTTCGGCTAAATAGCTGCCAACTGCTAAGGCAAAAGCTGGATAAATTGGTAAAATATACCAAGGCAGTTTAGTATTCATCACCGAAATAGCTAGCAGATAAACTCCACTCCAAACTAAAACTAATTTTGGTCCAGGAAAATTGCGATTTTCCCAGCTCAAACGCAGCCCTTGCAGCCAAAATAACTGCCACGGCCAAGGTGATTTCAACAGTTCTAAAAGATAATACCAGGGCGGGCCTTGCTGATGACTAACAGGTTCCCAAATGCGCCGGAATGATTGGTTGACTAAATTGGTGTTGATAAAGTCTTGGCCGTAGTGCAGCCATTGGGCAAAATACCAAGCAGCTACTGGGAAAGTTCCGATCGCCAATCCGCCCCAAAGATACCCAGAAGTCAGGAGTCGCGGGGTATCCCAAACCAAGAAACAAAGGGCGATCGCCCCCAGTAGCAGCCCCAACATCACGCCCTTAGTCAAACAAATGAGTCCGAAGCCAATACCGACTGCCAAAGCGTAGCGCAAATCCCGGCGCGATCGCAGCAAACACCAGATTGTCCCTAGCAAAAAACACAAAACAGCACCGTCTAGCATCGCTAAACGCCCGTGTCGCACCACTGGTAACAGCGTCAGATAAACTAAAGTCGAAAAAATGGCGATCGCCCGCTGGGGAAACAACTCCCTAGCAATGGCGTAAAGCAAGGGTACAGAAGTGGCTGTCAACATTGCGGGTATCAACCTCGCTGTCCATTCGCTAACACCGCCTAGGGCGAAACACAGCCCGATCAACCAGTGTACTAGGGGAGGCTTGTTCAAATAAGGCACTCCATCCAGGGTGGGATAAAGCCAATTTAAGTTACCGCGCCAGATTTCGCGACTCACCTGGGCTGCAATAGCTTCATCCCAATCCCGCAACGGCACCCCCCCTAGATTCAGCCCGAAAATTAGTGCAGCAGCCAACATCGCAGCCAACATCCACAGTTTGTCTGTATAGTGGTCGTTTAAGCGAATTTTGGGTTGGTGATTCCCCGGAGGAAACATTTCTGACATAAGTTTAAAAGAGTTATTGTAGATGTGGAAGTTGGATGGAAGTCGAAACCAGCAAGAAGTCCATGTGAAAAGGCAATAAAATCAATGGCTTCAGCACTTAAATACCTCCTAAATGCGGAAAAATTTGGTATATTAGCGTCCCAAACTGAATGTAAACTTAGACAATAGTTATTTACGATCAGGCATCTTCCATGAATTTACCCGTAATCATAGATATTATCATCGGCTTAGTTTTTATCTACCTGAGTTTAAGCTTGCTAGCTTCAGAAATTCAGGAATTGATTGCTACTGTCTTGCAGTGGCGAGCCGAACATTTAAAAAAGTCCATCGAAGTGTTGATTGCTGGCGGTAACGAAGGTGTTCGGGATGAGGCTCAATTTCAGCTAGTCGGACGGTTAGCAAATTTGATTTACAGCAATCCGATAATTAACGATTTGAATCAGGGAGCGAAAGGCCCTCTCTCACAAGGATTCCGGTCTTTTACTCGCAGTTTAGGTACATTGTACCGTCGCATCACTGGTACCACAAATGTGTTTGGAGATAAATCCAGTGGGCCTTCTTACATTCCCTCCGAAAGTTTTTCGAGCAGTCTTTTGGATACTTTAAAAATTCAGGAGCTGATGCAATCTATCACCGAGACTAGATTGGAAAGATTTAAAGACCTACAGTTGGCACAAATTAAAGTTATTGTGGATGGTCTCAATCTATCCGGGTCTACTAAACCGATTATCGAGCAAGAATTTTTGTGGTTAACTGGCGAATTTAATCGCGTAGTTCAAGATTATAAAAATAATGTTGACAATTTAAAAAATAGTTTGGATAGAATGTCAGAAAAGCTGGGTTTTTATATTAATGATTCTCAGGTCTATTTGCCGGAATCTGAGCTAGAAGGGAGAGAGTTTCAACGGCAGATGGGCTTTATTAAAACTAATTTTGACAGTGAATTTGAACGAGAAACACTGCGAAAGCAACTGCAACCGAGTTTAAGCAATGTTTTAAATACTATCAGGAAAGTCAGGAAAACTCAGCAGACTGTCACAGAAATTATGGAGGAGAAAGAAGGTAGTCCGATTTATCAACAAATTCAAGCAACTGTTGATAGTATGCCAGAATCTCTGAAAAATAGTCTTTATATTTTAGCAGAGCGCGTTGAAAAAGATGGGGGAGATACTCAGGAGCAGTTGCAGCGGTTTCAGCGCGAAATTGAAATTTGGTTCGATCGCAGTATGGAGCGGGCTTCGGGGGTTTATAAGCGGAATGCTAGAGGGGTAGCTATTTTGCTCGGAACTGCGATCGCGATCGGTGCCAATGCTGATACTGTGAATATTATTAATCGGTTGTCCAAGGATTCGATGCTGCGCTCGACTGTGAATTTGTACGCTCAGCAGTTAGTAGAAAAGAATACTCCTGCGAAATTAGATAATTTAACAAATCTCACAAAAGTTCAAAATGAAGTAGGTATAGCTTTGGATAATTTAGCAGTACCTTTCGGCTGGAGTGAACCTAATAGATTAGAAATAGACCCCGCAGGAAATGTATTGTGGCCAGCTTTTTTGGCGAAAGTTTTCGGTTGGCTGTTGAGTGGGGTAGCTATTTCGATGGGAGCAGTTTTTTGGTTTGATGTGCTGAGCAAGATTATCAATATTCGCAATGCAGGTAAGAAACCACCTTCTACAGATACTTGATCTAGCCTATTTCCCTTGTGCATTTGGCCAATTACTAGCGTCCCTAATGACTGTTGACGGTTAACGCTTGACTTTTGACGACAGTCTCAGGTTTCAGTGAAATCACGCACAACATAAATTCCGTGCGATCGCGGATGCACAGCCAAGAGAAATAAGCCAAAATTAAAGTTGCGTGTAATCACTAAGCTACGGGTAAAACAGAGAATATTAAGATACCCGATTTCCTATTATAAAATAATTCCCATTGCCCGGAACATTTCACCTCACACAGCAAGTCTCTAGTGATAGATAGCAACACCCAAAACGCTGAGGAGATTGTTAATTAATGATTTCAAGCTAATTCTAGCTACCTACAACTGCGCCGTACTACTCTGAGTTGAGATAACAGAGAACCAGAGGTCAGCCAGTTAAAAAAGTGGCATAGCTGACTGTTTGAAAAAGCAAACAAAATGATTTCTTATAGCCGCCCGGTGGATGGTCCTAAGTCGGGTTTCAGTTTTTCAACTCCTAGTCAAAAGTCATGTCAATAGAGCCGGAATCGCGGTCTCCGAGCGCGATCGCCTTTTATTGAGAAGATTTACATAGCCTCTCTATCAGACAGTGTTGTGGGGTGAATCCCCCCGTGGGTGTAACAATCTGTGCCGATATTGGATACTTATTGTAGGATTTTGAAGGGTAATTATTCACCCAATGAACCGAAAAATGAGGGCCAATATTCGCCACCATAAATAGTTATTACTACTACTAATAAATGAAGCATCAGGATAAAAAAAACTTAAAAAAAATGAAATATCTATTGCATTTAATTTCAGATAGGTGTTAAGGTGTAATCAAAGAAGACTGATCGCATTACTCCCAGGCTGTATTTACCAGTAATGCCATTGATGGAGTATCAAATATGAATTCTATGTTCGCTCAAGTTAACTCACAATCAGCAGTGGAAAAACTGCCGCTACGTTCCTTAGTTTTCATTGACTCAGGCGTGGCAGACTACGAGTCCATTGCAGCCGGAGCGCTCCCAGGACAGCAAGTAATCATACTCGATCGCAACCAAAACGGCATCGAACAAATCACTTCAGAAATTGCCAAATATGCCTCTACCAATGGGGAGATCGATTCAGTACACATCATTTCTCACGGTAATTCGGGGAATCTAGAACTAGGTAACACTTCTCTGAGTTCAGATAACCTAGAACAGTACGCCAGTCAGTTGCAAAACTGGCAAAACGGACTGTCAGAAACAGCAGACATCATGCTTTACGGCTGCGATGTAGCCTCCGGTACAGGCGCTAATTTCGTCGATCGCATTTCGGAATTAACCGGAGCCGATGTAGCAGCATCCACTAACTTAACCGGGATAGGCGGCGACTGGAATTTAGAATTTGCCAAGGGCGATATTGAATCTCCCTTAGCCTTAAATGCTGAGGTGATGGCAAGTTACCAAGGGAATTTAGCTACCATCGTCGTTACCAATAATAACGATAGCGGAGCAGGGTCCTTAAGAGCGGCGATCGCCTCTGCTGCGGCCGGCGATACCATCACCTTCGCTCCCGGTTTAGCAAATCAAACCATCACCTTAACTAGCGGTCAACTCGACATTCCCGTTGGCAAAAATATCACGATTGACGGCGCGGCAGCCACTGGTTTAACCATCAGCGGTAACAACGCCTCCCGCGCGTTTTTTGTCAATGCAAATGTAGTTACCGCTACCAATTTCACCGTCAAAAACCTGATTATTACTAACGGTAAAACAACCGAGACAGGAGGTGCGATCGGCACAACGGACGAAGTAAATCTCACAGTAGACAATGTTCAGTTCAACAACAACGTCGCCGACAAAGGCGGTGGTGCAATCTTTGGTAACTTCAACAATACCCTGACAGTCAGCAACAGTAAATTCAACGGTAACGTAGCCACCGCCGGTAATGATGAACGGGGTGCAGGTGCGATCGGCTTTTTGAGTTTCAAAGCAATTACAGTCACCAACAGCGACTTCACCAACAACAAAGGAATTAACGGTGGGGCAATTAACAGCCTTCAAGGCAAGCTGACAATTGACAACTCCCGATTCATCGGCAACGATACCACCGCAGCCACTTTCGCCACCGGTCAGCCCAATGATTTCTTAAGAGGTTTCGGCGGCGCACTTTATACCGATCGCGCCAGCAATCCGAATGAAGCTTCCGGCACAATTAAAATCACCAAAAGTGTATTTCAAGACAACAAAGGTCGGGGCGAAGGCGGAGCAGCATATCTGTTTACCGGCACCCAAGACAGCGTAAGCATTGCAGACAGCACCTTCCAAAACAACGAAACTTTGTCGCTTCCCGGTGGAAGCGACGGCATTGGAGGCGGCGTGGTGAACTTGAGCAACGGGCTCAACAAAGGACTTACAGTCTCCAACACCACCTTTGCTGGCAACAAAGCCCCCGGTCAAGGTGGCGCAATGTGGATCATGGATGCGCCTGCCACGATTACCAACAGCACCTTTTCTGGGAACCAAATTACTGGAACTACTGACTTTTTCGGCAATGTCGGCGGTGCAATGGCTCTTTATGCCGACACCACCATCGTCAACAGCACCTTTGCTGATAATTCCGCCCGTTGGGTGGGTGGAGCAATCTCGGCTGCCGAAGGAAAGTCTGTCACCGTCAAAAACACGATTTTTGCCAACAACACGGCGGGGAATGAGTTTGGCATTCAGCAAAACACCAGCAGCGAACTAACAGACCAAGGTGGCAATTTTCAGTGGCCTGTCAAACAAACCAATAACTTCAACGATTACAATGCGACTGCAAGCATTACGATCGCAGACCCCCTCCTGGGCCCACTGCAAAATATCAACGGCGCCTTTGTCCGGCCCCTGCTGACAGGAAGTCCGGCCATTGATAAAGGAGTTCCTTCTGGGGCACCAGCTACAGATCAACGGGGTGTGGCTCGCCCTCAAGATGGTGATACTATTCCAGGGGCGATCGTGGACAGCGGTTCCTTTGAATTTAGCGTTAATGTAGCACCCACACCAACACCTACACCGGCACCGACACCCACACCCACACCCACACCGGCACCGACTCCCACACCGGCACCGACTCCCACACCCACACCGGCACCGACACCCACACCGGCAC
>NZ_JBGJZU010000027.1:0-76762 GCF_041354475.1 Microcoleus sp. | reverse complement strand
TGTTGTTGAGGTGGTTGTTGTGCTGTTGGTTGTGGTGGTGTTGGTGCTGGTGCAGGTGTTGGTGCTGGTGCAGGTGTTGGTGCTGGTGCAGGTGTTGGTGCTGGTGCAGGTGTTGGTGCTGGTACAACAGTGACGGGTGCAGGTGTAGGTGTAGGTGCAGGCGCAGGTGTAGGTGTAGGTGCAGGCGCAGGCGCAGGCGCAGGTGCAGGTGCTGGAGTTGGCGCAGGTGTAGGTGTAGGTGCAGGCGCAGGTGCAGGCGCAGGTGTAGGTGTAGGTGCAGGCGCAGGCGCAGGCGCAGGTGCAGGTGCTGGAGTTGGCGCTGGTGTAGGTGCTGGTGTAGGCGCAGGCGCAGGCGCAGGTGCAGGTGCTGGTGTTGGCGCTGGAGTTGGCGCTGGAGTTGGCGTCGGTGTAGGTGCTGGTGTAGGCGCGGGAGTTGGCGTCGGCGAAATAACAGAATTAGTAATGTTAATTCGTGTCGGCTGTACTATCTGAGGGCCAGGGCTGCTGTAACTTCCGTTAGCAATGACATTTCCCTTAGAAGGTCCCCCCGTAGCAATGATGCCAGCGGTACCATTGACTCGGTTATAGTCCGGGCCGACGGTGAACAGAGTGCTAGAGGCTCCCCCACCGTGGCGAATGGTGATATCCCCAGCGTTAGCACTGGTGCTTGTGGAAGCAGATAGGCTGCAACCGGGCGCGCAGTTGGGTTGTGAGTTGAAAGTGCCTGTGGCTCGGAAATAACGGCCGGCGGTAAGGTCAATATTTCCTCCGGCTGTTGGGCCTTCGGTGTTGATGGAGGTGACTTGAATATCGTTGCGGGCGCTGAGGGTGACTGAGCCGCCTTGTTTGTCTTGTGAATGGGCGTCTATGTTCCCTGTTTGAATGCTTGATTCTGCTGCAATGGTAATGTTTGCGCCGTTGCCGTTTTTGTCGGTGGAGGCGGAATTGATGTTGCCTGTCTCTACTTTTCCTGTACGGCTGGTGATGGTGATTTTGCCGCCACTGCTGTTGCTGGAGTTGGAGTTGAGATTGCCAGTCTGAATGTCGCCCTTGGCTTCCAACCCGATCGCACTTGCTTGGGAACTTGTCAAATTGCCCGTTGTCAGGTTGTTGGCTGCTTGCACTGCGATCGCCCCAGTATTTATACCTTGTACAGCCACATCGCCCCCTGCTACTACTTGGCTGGAGGCTGTGAGTACCACTTGACCGCTGGCATTGACTCGGACTCCTGTAGCGTTCGCCGGGCCGATGCCTGTGAGCAATTGTGGTAAGGATGCGATCGGTAATATGGAAGTGGCTGGCCCTGTTCCTGATGGGGGCTGGATTTCCAAACTGAGTAAATTGCCTTCCTGGCTCAGACGAAGTAGATTTTGCCCAGGCACCGAGGCTATAGTAATTTGACCGTTTGGGGCCGACAGAGTGCCAGTGCTGACCACCGTGCCGCCTAGCAAGGTTAAGTTTTGGCCTGACTTAACTGCTAAGTTAGCCGTGTTGATGATTGCTCCTGGTTGAGCGGTGGCGAAGGTGAAGGAGTTGGGTGTCCCTGTGAGGGAGGTGTAATTGTTTGTGCCTGTGGCGTTAAAGGAATTAGAACCAAATCCAATGGATGTGGCCGTGGTTGCGGTGAAAGCCGCCGGCACGTTTAAGCTGGCATTGTTGCCGAATATAATCCCGGAGGGGTTCATCAACAACAGATTAGAATTGCCACCTGTCACTTGAATTAACCCATTAATCAGAGAGGGGCTACCGCCACCGATGCGAGCCAATATGTTGCGAATGTTGGGGTTTGAAATAAAATTGGCAATCTGATTTTGTGACAGTCCGAATTGTTGAAAACTATGGAAGAGATTTTGTCGATCGCCCGATAATTGTCCGCCTTGGATGTCGAAGCGAGTTGGCGGGGGGATTCCGATTACGGGTACGGGCGTGACCGTAGTGCCGGTGCCGTCGGTGGCTGGAACAATTGTTTGGGCTTGTGTTTTCGCAGATAAAAAGTAAAAATTAAATAGAATAATTTGCAGAGAAATTGCCAGTTTAGTTAGATTTTTTGGGAATTTTTTGGGGATTTTTTGGGTCGGATTTTTTGTGGTATTCATTTTTTGTTAACAACTCATTTATATAATAATTTTTGATTAAAATTTCTGTTAGCATTTGCACTTAACCTGTGACATATTTTCTATGGTTTAAATTCTAACTCGTACTTGGTGGAAGATGTATCTACCACATGAGGTATTTACAAGGGTTTAACCCAAAAGTAAGTTAAAAATTATTGCATTTTATGTTAAGAAAGACAAAAATATGTTTTTGCTATTTCCGGCGTTGGCTTTTCGCAACACAAAAAAGCCGGCCATTCTAACAGCCGACTTGAAAAATTGCTCTCCAATTATCAGAAAATCCGGGTTAAAAACCCCCTTTATTAGTGTATTGGGGGAGAAGGAGAGAAGCAGAGGGAGAAGGGGAAAAATTAGCCACCAAAATCAAACAGGGGGGGTGATTGACCCGGATTTATATAAAATCCTCTCTTCATCGTCCTGTATTAAACTCTCTCTTCTCTTGCTTCGCGTACTTCGCGCCTTCGCGGTTAAATCATTCCGATACAACCGGAATTGATATTAGTACGATCGGACTTACCAAAAAAATGGGTCTCAAGCGTGGTCAGGTGCACGCATAAGTCCAATCCCAGGCCCTAGGCCCGTTGCTAGCTAAGGAGGGTTTTTCAGGGGGATGGCGATGCTGATGGCGATGCTGATGGCGATGATACAGAGGGAGTTGGAGAAGAAGAACTAGGAGACAAAGGAGTGGAAGAGGGATTCGGGGAAGGACTAGATTGGTCGGATTTTTTGAGGTTGACAAAAGCGTCATAACGGGTAGTACGATCGCCTATGACTGCCGCTGTAATCCCGATCGACCGTATCGCATCGATCCAGATTTTTTGATTGGGGGGAAATTCCGGCAAAGCTAGGTTTTTTGGGTTAAATGCACTCTCTGTGTCGATGAAGAAATTGCCGTTGTGGGGCTTAAGTTGCGATCGCACTGTTTTTTGGAACAATTCGCTGCTTAATAGCGGACTTTTCGGGGCCGGGACGATCGCATCCACCACGGGAGCTCCTACTGTTAAAAATAGTACATCGTTCATCCAGCCGCGAGTAACTGTAATTCCTCCAAAGGGTGATGTCCATTTAGTCGTAGGTTGACCCCCAACTTTAATTTCCTCGACTCTAAACCCTTTCATTTTCATGGTATCGTCAAGCTGTTTGAGAGCTTTGTCCGCCCCCCGACGGTTGTTGCTTTCCACCATAAATACAAATCCCGCGGCAAATTTGTCTTTGGGATTTGGCGCGGGGGCTGGTATTAAGGATAGGGAAAATTCTCCGGCCATCCACTCCATCAAGTCTTTGTCTAAATCCAGGCCAGTAGTGGATTTTAGGGCTGTTCGCAAAATTTGCGGATTCACCGGGGCGATCGGATTAGCATCGGCCCCCGATACATAATCTTCCCACAAACGCCGTAAGTTGCCACCAGATACCATCATGATTGTATTATTTGGTAAGCGGTTCGACATTTTGAGAGCGTTGTTTTCTACTGCCATCCTTTTTTGAGAGTCTGGTTTCAGCCAAGAAATAGATTTGAATCCAATGCCATCTGTATCCAGCGTCGCTGTGGTGGCAAATCCCTGATTTTGTTGTAATTTTTCCAGGTTTTCCGGCGATAATTCACGGGCGGAGTTAGCTGCGGTAAAGGCTGCTGCCACGGGCATATTCACGTAGATTTGACCGAAGGCACCGGAACTTTTGATTTGTTCTAGGGCATCTTCGTAGCCTGGGGTTTTTGCTAGGGAAGGCTCCCCTTTGTAGGTATCAATTATTCTATCGGTGGCTGTGGGCTCTGTGCTCACTACCAGATAGTTTGTCCCCAGTACCGCCACCGAAAAATTGCGATCGGGTATGCCTTGAGTTTCTGTAACTTGGACTCCTTTATAATTACGCTCAACCATTTTTCCTTGGTTGAGGGGTCTGGGTTTTGCTAATAATTCTTTGGCTTTAATCGGGTTAGCAATAGGCAAGATAATAGCTACTGATTGTTGGGCTGGGGGAGGTGGTGGTGCATTGGGTGTGCGCGGTGCTACTGGTATGGCGATTTTGTTTCGCAAAAAGGCCACCATTGCTGTGTCACCTACCCAGGGTTGAATGTCTTGTTGGTAGCTGTAGCCGTTGGTTGTCAGGAGGCGATCGCGCAATTCTGTTAAAAGTCTTTCAAAAGAGGCTTTGGAGTCTGGAGTGCCAAACTCTCGCAGCCTTTTCCACTGCGATTCATCGGTACTGACGGATACAGCCATCATCGTATCTTGAGGTACAACCGTAGCCCCTGCGGGCAAATCTTTGCTTGGTCCGCGGGAGATCACGATCAAATAGGTAATGAAGCCTAAACTAATCAGGAGGGTAGCCGCTCCGATCGTAAACAGGAGAGAAGATTTATCTTTCTTAAACATTATTAGTCAAGTTGGGTTGCTCGCAACATCCTAAATTATATGGGCATCGGGCATGGGGCCACCCCCCTGCCCCCCAAGAGGGGAGGGCGGGATGGGGGAATGCCTAAAAGCATGGGGCATAATGCCCTAATTTCAATTCCTGGCTTTAAAGTCTTTAAAAATCGTTTGAAATGAATACATCAGTCTATGCACATCATTTGTCGCTCTGGGAAATATGTTTAACTCCCATTTTTTGCGGGCGATAGTTAGCAATTTGGCTACAGCTTCCGAGTAAGTATTAGAAATAAAATAGCTGCCACCTTCGTAGCGAATATCTGACGCTAATCCAATAAAAGCACCAGCCGTTTCTAGTTTTAGTTCCGAAGTGTTGTGCTGAGATTTGACTGCTAAAATTACTTGGGAGTGCCGGGGTTCTCGCTGGAGCAAGCGACAGATATTCGCTTCTTTTTGGTATAACATTAACAGGTTGCAATTGTGGAGAACTCCGGCTCTACCTTGGACTTTTACTGCTAGATGAACTTCCAGGGCTGGTTTGTCTGGAAATTCCACTATTGCGTAGGTATAGGGATGAGTATTACCGTGAATTTTGCCTGGGGTCTTTCTAAATGTTAAATATTTCGGTGTTTCGTCTAAAACATTGTTATAATATATAGTTGCTCCT
Source organism: Microcoleus sp. (assembly GCF_041354475.1). Taxonomy (NCBI): domain Bacteria; kingdom Bacillati; phylum Cyanobacteriota; class Cyanophyceae; order Oscillatoriales; family Microcoleaceae; genus Microcoleus; species Microcoleus sp. The sequence continues at coordinate 71,612 of NZ_JBGJZU010000027.1, read as the reverse complement.
TCATTGGCAATAGCTTTTAACAAAATGGTGAATAGGTAAACATCAAAAATGTTTGCTTGTTCTATGGCTCCGTTAAAATCGGGATTAATCGCTACGCTTAATTTGCTTTTAATTTCCGCATTGGTGATGTAGTTGCTCGGTTCTGATGGCAGTTTTTCGAGCAAGTATTTCAGGGCGATCGCCTGTTTGTTGCGAGGGGATGTCAGATGAGAAGTAAACTCGATAGTTTTCACCTCTTGGGCGCTGGATGAGGCAAAGCTAACTTTAGTACCCAGAGGAGAAGTTTCTGATTCTACTTTTAAGAAATAAGCAATTTCATCTTCCATTTCGGAAGTATGAACTGTCGCTTGTTCGACAGCATCAATCAGCATCAAAAGTTGCTCTTTTGGTGTATAGTCTTCTATCTTGAGTAACGGGGTTTTTCTTTTGAGCGATCGCTCCTCAATAGTTTTACCTATCTCTACATTATCTGCTACTTGTTGAGCTACCCAACCCAAATTAAATTCATCCAACATTGCCGCCATTTCTTGATAGACTCTGGCATACTCTATATCATCCATAATAGTTTTGGAATAGCAAACTATTCTAATTATATAAGCAGGTTGATTTTTTTGTCAAGTGTCTGTCAGCCTCAACAGCCCACAGTTAACGACCAATTCGCAGTAAGCTATTCTACGACTCTCAAGCGATCGAAAATATGGCAACTATCAACGACAACTACCTCAAACTCAAAGCTGGCTACCTGTTTCCAGAGATAGGACGCCGAGTCAAGGCTTATGCAGAGGCAAATCCGGGGGCACCAATCATCCGCCTAGGGATTGGCGATGTCACAGAGCCCCTACCCGAAGCTTGTCGCCTCGCGATGGTGGCTGCGGTGGAAGAAATGGGCTCGCGGGATACCTTCAAAGGATACGGCCCGGAACAAGGTTATGAATGGCTGCGGGAGAAAATTGCCGAGCACGATTTCAAGTCGCGGGGATGCGATATTGATGCTTCGGAAATCTTTATTTCTGATGGTTCTAAATGCGATTGTGGTAATATTCTCGATATCTTTGGGAACGATAACACCATCGCAGTTACCGACCCAGTTTATCCCGTGTATGTAGACACCAACGTGATGGCAGGGCATACGGGAGAGGCAAACGAAAAAGGCGAATATGACGGCTTCATTTACCTGCCAATTACAGCAGAAAACAACTTTACTGCCGAAATTCCCACCGACAAAAAAGTCGATTTAATTTATTTGTGTTTTCCCAACAATCCCACGGGAGCAACTGCAACCAAGGAACACTTGCAAGCTTGGGTAAAATATGCTAAGGCGAACGGTTCGATTATTTTCTTCGATGCAGCCTACGAAGCCTATATTACCGATCCCAGTTTACCGCATTCTATCTACGAAATTGAAGGTGCGCGCGATTGTGCGATCGAATTTCGTTCATTCTCCAAAAATGCCGGTTTCACAGGTACTCGCTGTGCCTTAACCGTTGTACCAAAGACTTTGACTGGAAAAGCCGCAGATGGTTCCGATGTCGAAATTTGGAAGTTGTGGAATCGTCGTCAATCTACTAAATTTAACGGCGTTTCTTACATCGTCCAACGCGGTGCTGAGGCGGTTTATTCCGAGGCTGGCAAGGCACAAATTCAGACATTAGTCAATTTTTACATGGAAAATGCTGCGATTATTCGCGAGAAATTGACAGCCGCTGGTATTGAGGTTTTTGGTGGCGAAAATGCACCCTATGTGTGGGTGAAAACGCCTAATGGTTTGTCGAGTTGGGATTTCTTTCAGAAGTTGCTGGAAACTTGCAATGTGGTGGGAACACCCGGTTCTGGTTTTGGTGCGGCGGGTGAGGGTTATTTCCGAATTTCGGCATTTAATAGTCGGGAGAATGTGGAGGAAGCCATGAGACGGATTGTGGAGAAGTTTAAGGTTTAGTATCCTACTAGCCCGCCAGGGAATGAATTCCCTGGCTGATAGCTAAAGTCCTCTCAAGAGGACTGAAGAGTTATTTCGGACTTATGGAATTATGTCATTCTTAGGAAATTATATCATTCTTAGGAAATTGTGTCATTCTGAGTGAAGCGAAGAATCTCAAGCCCTCACAAAACAATCAAAATTCGCAAGTCCTTGTCTTCAGTCCTCTTAAGAGGACTTTAGCTATGAGACAGGGGTTTCAACCCCTGTCGGACTGTCGGACTACCAAAAAAAGCAATGTCATATAGCGAATTCACCCTCAAAAAAGTCAAACAAGACTTTCAGCTTACCCTAATAGAAGTACCTACTTTTATTGTTTCAGCGCCCCCGATTCAGCCAAGTCCAGCCCTAGCTGAGTTCATCGAAAAACGCCTACCTCTAGCCCTAGCACTGAATACCGAAAAAGCTCGTTCGGAAATGATTATCTGTCCGATTCTGCTAGAATTAAAGGATATTTTTCAACAGAAAATCAGCCTTTTTTCTGGCAATGATTTTACCGTAGATCAATCTGTGGGACTTAACGGTGTCTGCGACTTCCTAATTAGCAAATCGCCAGAACAACTTTTCATCGAAGCTCCTGCTATGATTGTAGTGGAAGCTAAAAAAGAAGACATCAACGGCGGACTTGGACAATGTGTTGCTGAGATGATTGCGGCTCAGCGTTTCAACGAGAAAAACGGCGACTTTGTTAATAAGCTCTATGGTTGCGTTACGACGGGGAATTTGTGGAAGTTTATCAAACTTGAAGGGCAAACTGTTACCATTGGTTTGAGAGAATACTCGCTACCGCCAGTTGATGAAATTTTGGGAATTTTAGTTAGTTTTATTACTTAGTCGGGACTTACGCATCACAACCAAAGAAACCGGGTTTTTACGGTTTTTGTGGGCTGTAGCGAAGTATTCTCGAAAAAACCCGGTTTCTGAACACCCGTGAGTAAGTCCGATTAACCAAACTGAATGCAAGCCAACACCAGGAGTTTTTTATGCACTTACTACGAGTTCAAGTTCCTGATTTTCGCGGTTTAAAAAATATAGACATCACTTTTGAAAAAGATTTTTTTCCTAGTATTTTCCCGCTTGGAAGTCAAAATGGCGGCGGTAAAAGTACGCTGTTGCAGTTAATTTTTGTGTTACTACACTGTTCTGTTGATGATGATAAAAAACCGTTTTTAGAAAATCTACTTCAGGGATTTAAAATTTCCGATCGGCAAGACAAATAAGTCACGGCGAACTCAAAAGACTTAGCATTTATATATGGCTCAAGTCCCGCAACATAGAAGATGCTATTGTGTTGATGGATGAAGTTGAAATTGCTTTTCATCCAGATTGGCAATATCAAATTATATCAGACCTTAAAGATTGGGCGCCCAGCAATCAATATATTCTGGCAACTCACTCCTACGCATTGTGTGAAGCTTTGACACCTGCTCATGTTAAAGAAATTGAGCCAAAACTGATTAAACAAGAATCCTAAACAGGATAGCACTAACTCGTATTTAGATTGCGATCGGCTTTTTGCAATAATAGATTTAGATTTGCAACTGCAAACGATTGACAATTATATTTTTACAGATATTGCATGAGTTAGTTTAAATAAAATACCTCAATTATAATTTGGCAATATAAGTCCTGGATTCATTTTCGACAGTGTTGCAAAAAAATGAAATTCTTTGCTTCTTTCCAAATGACAGGATTATATTGAAATGCCTCTAAGATGCCAAGGCCCACTTATGAGTATTAATAATTTTTGTAATCTAATAATTAATCAGGCACTCTCAAACCCTTCAAAATTCTCCCCTTCTCCTTCAACCCCTTAGACTGTAACAAAACCCCAAAACCTCCCAAACCCATCGGATCGATCAGTTTATGTAAAGCTTCCCTGCGCCGCAACAACGTTGCCACATCCCATACATTTGTGGATAGAGCCGCAATGCGATCGCCCAAACCCAACGCCATCAAAAATAAAGCCTGCTGAGTAAACCCTAGCACATCCAAACCGCACAATTCCCCATACTTTTCCAAGGCTGTAAAATTAACATGAGCCGTCACATCCTGTCGCCCCACATTAATATAAGGATTATTGTGATATCGATGGCGATAATAACACTGTAGCGTCCCCTCCCTGCGCCTCGGATTGTAATAGCGGTGCGCCGGATGGCCGTAATCAATCGTCAACAAATATCCCCGCTGCAACTTTTTGCCCACTCTACTCATCCAATCTAAGGCTGCTAAATTCACCTCACTGCGATATCCATCCCCGTAAACACTCGCCGATAAATCGACTCCCAATAACTCAAAATATTCGGCAATTTTAGGTGTAGAAACTTCGCCAAGTACCTCGACAAAATTTATTTGATTTTCTTGATTTTTTTGTGTTTCTGTGGTAATATAAATTTCTTTGATTTTGCCTTGTTCCAGCATGAATTGATGTACGGGCAGAGCATCGACTAATTCATTAGAAAAGAAACATCCGACAATTGAGTTATCAACTATTTCCTCCCACTTACACCATTTAATACACTGGAATTCACCTAATATTTGCTGTTGTTCTGCTTGCAGTATTGGTGAAATTTCAATAATTATATATGTTAAAGTTTTAAATAAGTCTGGATGTTGCTGTTGCAGATATTTCAGGAGATTTTGGGCAAATATTCCTCGCCCAGCGCCCATTTCGACGATCGCGAAATTTTGAGGGCGATCCTCTTCGAGGGCTCCGCTAACGAGCAATTCCCACATTTCCACAAATTGCTCTGCCAAAACCTCGGCAAAATCTGGGCCCCAATCAGAGGATGTGATAAAATCGCCTTGTTTGCCGATCGCAGGGCGATCGCGATTATAGTAACCATGCTGCGGATGATATAATGCTAAATCCATGTATTCAGCAAAGGTAATTCGCTGCTGCGGAGTGGTGGCGATTCTGGCGCAGATTAAGTCGCAGAGTTCGGGGTTACTGTCATTGATATCTGATTGCTGGAATGTCATGGTTTATGGAATCAAAGATAAAATAAAGATTTTTTTAACCACAGAGGGCGCAGAGGACACAGAGGAAGAGATAAGAGAGAAATAAAGAACCCGGTTAGTATAAACCGGGTTCTTTTAGTTAGATGCTCGCATCCAAAACAGTCGAAATCTACCTATCGACTGAACCCATAATAATGTCGATGCTTCCTAAAATTGCTACCAAATCGGCAATCTTTACACCGCGGACAATGTGAGGCAAAATCTGCAAATTATTAAAGTCCGCAGCCCGAATCTTCCAGCGCCAAGGGAATGTACTATCATCGCCGATAATATAAATCCCTAACTCACCTTTGCCACTTTCAACGCGGACATAATGTTCGCCCTTGGGAATTTTAAAAGTCGGGGCGACTTTTTTGCCAATAAACTGATATTCAAAACTATTCCACTCGGATTTTGGCCCGCTTTCTAGTCGCTTCGCTTCCAAATTCTCGTAAGGGCCGCCGGGGAGTCCTTTTAAGGCTTGATAGAGAATCTTAACTGACTCGCGCATCTCCCGAATTCGTACTAAATACCGGGCTAAACAATCGCCGGCTGCTTCTGTACACACTTCCCACTCGAAGTCGTCATAACATTCGTAATGGTCAACTTTCCGCAAATCCCAATTCACGCCGGAACCGCGCAACATGGGGCCGGATAGTCCCCAGTTAATCGCTTCGGCGCGAGATATGGTACCTAGGCCTTCAATCCGGCGGCGGAAAATTGGGTTGTTGGTAATTAAACGCTCGTATTCGTCAATTTTTGGCAGGAAGTAATCGCAGAAATCTTGGCACTTATCTACCCAACCGTAGGGTAAATCAGCCGCAACTCCGCCGATGCGGAAGTAATTGTTGTTAACCATGCGATAACCTGTGGCTGCTTCCCATAAATCGAGAATGGGTTCGCGATCGCGCATAGTATAGAAAAAAGGAGTTTGGGCTCCTACGTCTGCCAAAAACGGCCCCACCCACATCAAGTGGTTGGCAATCCGGTTCAACTCCAGCATAATTACCCGAATATAACTAGCCCGTTTGGGGACAGCAATATTTGCCAATTTTTCCGGTGCATTGACTGTCACCGCTTCGTTAAACATCCCCGCAGCGTAGTCCCAGCGGCTCACGTAGGGCACGTACATCACGTTGGTGCGGTTTTCGGCAATTTTTTCCATGCCGCGGTGCAGATAGCCCAAAACAGGCTCGCAGTCCACTACGTCTTCGCCGTCCAAGGTGACAATTAACCGGAGTACGCCGTGCATGGATGGGTGGTGCGGCCCCATGTTGAGCACCATCGGTTCCGTTCTAGTCTCAATTCTTGACATAATTAAATGAATTAATGATTACTAGCTATTGTTGATTTTTGTTTCGCTGTTATAGATTTTGACATCCTCACCGCACTTCTAGGGCGGTGATTCATAAACCTCACGATTTAGGTTTCTGCTTCATTGCAACTGCCTCCACCCACCAGGAGTTTTATGGTCTTACGTTCGCTCCACAGACTATCCCCGCTAGCCCAGCGGTTCTTATGTGTCGAAAACCCAAAAGGAATTCTTATTTACTGTGCGTGATTCTAGGGATGTTTACCATTGCCCCGTCCTCTTTTCCCGGTCTACCGATTTTTCTGCCCCGTTGCGATTGTTCGCAAACTTTGGTGTTAGGGTTTATGTCTCCATCGTCGCGAGTGGGTCGTTGACCACTAGAATTGTATCAAATATAAAGCCGTCCTACAAGGACGGGGTTTCCACCCACATTTTCCGATGAAGGATATCGAGCTTTCTGAGAAGGATACCTCTGGATTAGATGTCAGTGTTGACACCTATCATGTTCCAGTTTTGGGTCAAGAATTAATTGCGGGTTTGGCTGTGCGTCCAGGGGGTCGCTATTTGGACGCCACGCTTGGGGGCGGCGGACACACTGGTTTGATTTTGGCGGCGGCGGCTGATGTGACAGTGGTGGCGATCGACCGTGATGAACAGGCTATCCGTTTTTGCCAAACTCGATTTGCTAATGCTCCGGTAGAGTTTTGGCACGGCAATTTTGCGGAATATCAGTCGCCTGATGCCACATTTGATGGTATCATAGCAGACTTAGGCGTTAGCTCGGCTCAGTTCGATACACCTGAACGTGGCTTTAGTTTTCGCCATCCAGCTCAGTTAGATATGCGTATGAACCAGCAGCAATCTTTGACCGCAGAAGAGATTATCAATCACTGGGACGAAGTTAAGCTAGCAGATATTATTTATAAATATGGCGAGGAGCGACTGTCGCGACGGATCGCGAGGCGGATTCTGCAAGGGCGTCCCTTTGAAAGTACAACAGAACTTGCTAGTGCGATCGCTAGCAGTTTCCCACCCAAGCAGCGGAATGGCAGAATCCATCCAGCTACTCGTACTTTCCAAGCTTTAAGGATAGCTGTTAACTCCGAACTCGCGGCTCTAGACACTTTCCTCTCTCAAGCGCCCAGGTGGTTAAAACCCGGTGGAAGGCTCGGAATTATTACTTTTCACAGTCTCGAAGATCGACCAGTCAAACACCAACTCCGAGGGACAGACTGTTTGCAGGTGCTGACAAAAAAGCCGATCGGACCACAATCTGAAGAAATCTCTAGAAATCCCCGCTCTCGTTCTGCTAAGCTCAGACTGGCAGAAAAATTAACTTGATACGGCAGTAAGGGGCGTGCAGAACGCGAATAAGTAATGGTTAAACAAGAGCCAACAGTTTCACAAACAATAGTTAAATAGTGAGACTGGCTGGAAAAATAGGGCGCTGCTGGGCCCGAATTTACGCCTGTGGACAAGTTGCGAGCCGACTCCCTTGGTTGAAGCAGGAAGCAGACCCTCTAGAAGTTAGTTCTAGTTGAATGGTGAAGCTGAGATAAGTTTAACCAAGTTTTGTATAGCAGTAGATGACAATTTCCAAACTAAGGCGAGGTCAGGTAAGACCACGACCGGATTTAAGTTCCGAATATCCTTGTGGTATCACTAACATGGCACTGACCTATCAAAACCGAAGCCCCCTAACTGATTCGCCTCCGTCGCATCAGCCTAGGGTATTTCACAAACAGCTAGTTTTAGACCTGATTAATTCGCCTAGGAGTAGGGAATAGCATGAGTCGGGGAGATGGAAGCAAACTGAAACTAATGGTAGTCGATGACGAACCCGACAACTTGGACTTGCTGTACCGGACGTTTCGACGCGACTTTCAGGTTTACAAAGCAGATAGCGCCCTCACCGCCCTGGAAGTTTTAGACGCACAGGGCGAAATGGCGGTGATTATCTCAGACCAAAGGATGCCAGAAATGAATGGCACCGAATTTTTGGGGAAAACTGTCGAGCGTTTTCCTGATACGATTCGGATTCTGCTGACGGGATACACGGATGTTGAAGACTTGGTAGAGGCAATCAACTCAGGTCAAGTTTTCAAATACATCACCAAACCTTGGAATCCTGAAGAGCTCAAATTAGTCATCAATCAAGCCTCGGAAACTTACAAATACTATAAGCAACGAAGTGTCGAACTCCGTCGCGCTTTACGCAAAGAATCTCTGTTCAATGAGGTGATGAGCGTAATTCGTGGGTCGCTAGATTACTCTAGTATGGTACAAACTATTGTCCAAACTGTAGGTCAAACTTTTGAGGCAAACTACTGTATGCTACGGCCGGTAGAGGGCGATCGACTATTGCCGAGCACCTTCCCCTACCAATCCCAAACAGCGGAACCCAGCATTTTTTCTTTTGATGAAAATTTACTGGTCCAAGCCGTAGCCAGCCGTCAAACTCAACTGCACCAAAGCAGTCAAAGTCCGGGCAATTCAGTTCAGATGGCGGTGCCACTGACTTACCAGCAAGAAATCTTGGCGGTACTGGCCCTGTGCCAGCAGGGCGGTACTAATCCTTGGTCGTCGGAAGATATAGAGTTAATAGAAGGTGTGGCGGCTCAAGCTGCTCTGGCACTGTCTCAAGCCAAACTATATCAGCGGACTCTAGATTTGGCCAAGCAGATGCAAAATGAGTTGGAGGTGGCTCGCCAAATCCAAACAAACTTATTGCGTCAAAGTTGGCCCGATTTTGAAACTGTCAGGGTGCAAGCTTGTTGCTATCCCGCCCGCGAAGTAGGAGGTGACTTTTTTGAGGTCTACGTCCACTCTCAAGGGGATATTTGGATAGCTGTGGGAGATGTTTCCGGTAAGGGTGTTCCGGCTGCTCTATTTATGGCTAGTGCTATTTCGGTGATGCGGCGGGAACTCAGCCAAGAAATTTCTCCTGAACCCAGCCAAGTCATGACGAACATGAATAGTAGTATGTCAGATGACCTGATCGGCAACAACCATTTTATTACAATGGTTGTGGCTCGTTACACACCCTCCACGGGACACCTGGCTTTTGCTAATGCCGGTCACATCTATCCGATAGTTTGGTCTCACTCAGAGGTGAAAGCTCAAGCCGCTAGCGGTTCCGCACCAGTAGAGCCCAATTTCCTGAAAGCTCGTGGCATTCCCTTGGGGATACTGCCAGTTTGGAAGGGTAAAGGGGGTACGATCCAATTAAAGTCAGGAGATGTATTTCTGCTGACGAGTGATGGGATTACTGAAGCTACTGTCATGACTGAGGCTGTTCCTGGGGGAGAACAAACTCGTTCTATGCTACAACAAGAGGGGCTTTGGCAACTCTTGATTCAGGAGCCTGGTTCCTTTAACTTGGACAATTTGTTGGCTTACATCCGAGCGGACAATCCAGTTCAGGAAGATGACCAAACTATACTCTCTCTGGAGGTTCTCTGAATCTGTCAACTACCCCGACCATCAGTCGGGGACTTCAGGAATCAACCACTGAAGCCCTCCGTTGACAGCTCACAGATTGCAGACTCTTTACTGGGCCAGAGGCGAGAGTTATAGAAGTAGTGCTTCAACGCCTAACTCTTAACTAATACTTTTTGATGAATGTTTTCAGAGAAAGTGTATTGCCTCGATCGCCCGGTATCTAGTATCCTCCATGTACCAGTAAATATTCACGCCAAATAAATCAGGCGCGTCGTATTTCATCCCTGGTCTGAAGACACAGGATTTCTAAACTTACAGGATTTTTGTATGAATACTGAGCTTCACGTACCAAGCGACTTGCGGTTTTTGACAATTGTTGAAAACTGGCTGCTGAGCAGTTTGGAAGTTGAGCTAGGTGAGCACGTCGATTGGCCGCGTCAATCGAATCGTTTGCGCTTGGTGCTAGCAGAAGCCTATTCCAACGTCATCCGCCATGCTCACAAAGACCAACCTGAGTTGCCAGTGTTAATTCGCTTAAATTTAAAAAATCGAGACATTGGTTTAGAAATTTGGGATTACGGTAAAGGTTACGCCATGAATACTTACAATCCCCCACGTCCAGAAGCTAAACAGGAAAGCGGCTACGGCTGGCTGATTATGAGCAGACTGATGGACCGGGTGGACTACACTTTGCAAATAGATGGTCGCAACTGTTTGAAATTGGAAGCGAGTTTGCCCGACAAATCTTAATTGGTTTAATTGGTAACAGGTTATTGATAATAAATTATTGATAACAGGTTATTGGTAATAATCAACAACTAACGACTAACACATCACAACTAGGAACCAACAATCAACAAGTAAAAAATCAAACTAAGCAGTAACAAATGATTAGTGACTACTACTTTTTAGATTAGTTGGTCAGCAAAATACCCAGAGCCCGGACTTCTTAAAAAAGTCTGGGTTCTGAAGTATTTAAGTAGAAAAAAGAAGGAAGACTATTGCTACAGTAATACCATTTCTCTAAAATCGTGCAACAATCTTTGACCCCCCCTAACCCCCCCTTATAAAGGGGAGGGACAAGACTACTGTTGCATTCTTTTTTAAAATTGGTATAAGCTTTTGGGCTATCTGTAAATTAGGCTTAATTAAGTGGATTTAGTTAGGATATGCAGCCTACAACTTGGTGAAGGGGCGCAGGCTTAGCAATTCTTGAGGAGAAGCTAAGAGCTTGACCGTCGCAGAAACAATAGCTGGTTGAGAATTGACGATAAACAACCATCCTACATTGACGCTAAATACAGCAGTTTGTACCAGCCCGTTAACTTGAACTTGAATGTTGCCGTCCTCTAAGGTTTGACTCATGCCCTGCTGCGGATTGAGCTTCATTCCTAGGGCTTCGGTTTTTAAGTAGGTGGCGATCGCACTTTTGCCGACAATCGGATCTGCAAAGGGTGCATAGAGAACGCCCTCAGCATCAAACAAACTAGCCGTTGCTTCAAAATCTCCCCTGTTGAAAGTTTCAAAGTATCCCAGAACCGCTGGCTCAGGAATAGCGCTCAAGCCGATCGCTTCAGTTAACATAAATGGAGTGGTTGCCATCATAAAAATCAGAATTTTAGATTAATCTATCTAATATAGTCATTCTGTTTGTGGCAGCAACTCCATCAAAAGATGTGACATATCTCCGACCCATAATACGGATATACGAAAAATCACTTCCCCCCAAAGGGGGAAAGTGCCATAGAAGTCGGAAGAATGGAATTGAAGTGCGATCGGGTTTCAGTTTTGACTAACAAAACTGAAATATTCTACTTACGCATCAAGTTCAGCAATTCTTTCGGAGATGCCAACAAATCGATCGCCACAAAGAAAATTTGACCTTGGGGATCGAGCAAAAACCGCCACGCAATGTTCATACCCACATTGGAGCCAAACCAGGGAGTTTCGACTTTACCAGTCACTTTCACTTGGCGGTAGCCATCTTCTGCGGGTTCCGATACACCTCGCTCCGGCATCATTTTGAGTCCGACACACTCTTCCCGCATATAGTTGAGGATAGCTTCGCGACCGACAATCGGCTTTTGGAAAGGTGGTTGCAGAGCACCTTCTTCGGAAAATAAAGCCACAGCAGGGGTAAAGTCGAAGGCATTCATGTTATCAATGTAGCTGAGCACCGTCTGCTCGCTGATGCCTTCAATCTGGGTTTTGACGCGCTGTTCAACAGAGGTGGGAGTGCTGCGGGGAGCAGAGCGTTTGCCGTACTCTTGGCTGAAATCTGGGTCATAGCCCATGTGAACTACGGTATTACGCAGTACGGTAATTTGCTGGCCCGGATCGAGTTGTTTGAGAGTTTCAAGGACATTGGTGGCTTCGGGAGACATTTGATAGCCAGCGGGAATCGGAGCGACAAGGCCTTGTTTCATCAATTGTCCTAGTTCGTACCAGAAACCGAGTTTGGTGTTGACGCGCAAGGATGTGTAGATGCGGCCGATGGTGGTGTCAGCATTGCTAGCCAGGTCAAACATGGTTTTGCTTTGAGCAGCCGGCGACATTTGCTTAATTTCAGTCAGAATGCCTTCAACAAGCGCCATACTTGCTACTCCGGGAGCTGCTGCGGTGATGGTAGTACCCATTTCGGTGTAGGCATACCACAATAGTGCCAGTTGGTCTTCAACGCTGAGCTTGTAGAATGCTTCCGTGGTAGTCGGAACAACGCTCGCAATCTCGGTGTTGGAAAAAATAGATTGAGCTGATTGAATACTAACTGCCATGTGTATTTTGTGATATTTGCGATTTTAGTGAAGTCGGGTCGTAGGCGAACCTCAATCCCCTTCCTTAGAATTATGTAACGTTTTTGACAAATTACAAATCAAATTTTTGAATATAAAGATTATGAAAATATTATAATTTTTGAGCCTAAATTTATCGCTCTTACTAGACTAATTGCACAAATTGTGATATCTTACTTTGTCTTATGAAAGCATTAATAAATAGTAATCTAATTAAGCAAAAATGCTTAGAGTTGGGATTTCACAAGGTGGGGATAGCCTTGGTAGACGAGGGGAATGATGAGGAGTCACAAAGATTGCAGGCATGGTTGGATCGAGGCTATCAAGGTGATATGGGATGGATGGCAAATCCGAAACGACAAGATATTCGCGCCCTGATGCCAGAAGTAAAGTCCTTAATATGTGTCGCCATCAACTACTACACGCCTCATCAACGTCCCGAAAGCCCGGAATATGCCAAAATTTCTCGCTACGGTTGGGGACGGGATTATCATAAAATCCTGCACAAAAAACTGAAGGTGTTGGCAGATTGGGTGCGATCGCAAGGTGAAGGCATCGAAGCGCGGTATTATGCTGATACCGGGCCAATTCAGGACAAAGTGTGGGCGCAACGGGCTGGGATTGGCTGGATTGCCAAAAATGGCAACGTAATTTCGCGCGAATACGGTTCTTGGGTATTTTTGGGTGAAGTTTTGACCAATTTGGAGTTAGTCTCAGATGTGAGTCATACTCAACATTGCGGTACTTGCACTCGCTGCATTGATGCCTGTCCTACGGAGGCAATTACTGAGCCTTTTGTCGTTAATGCCGATCGATGTATAGCGTATCATACGATCGAGAATCGAGCCGAAAAATTGCCAGACCAAATAGCATCTAATTTACAAGGTTGGGTAGCAGGTTGTGACATTTGTCAAGATGTTTGTCCTTGGAATGAGCGTTTTGCTAAACCAACAGATATGCCAGAATTTGAGCCTTATCCTGAAAATATAGCGCCGACACTGACGGAATTAGCAGAAATTTCTGATGAAGAATGGAACCGGAGATTTACAGCTTCGGCATTGCGGCGAATTAAACCGGAAATGCTGCGACGAAATGCGAAGGCAAATCAAATAAATAGTTAGTTGTTATTGGTTATTTGTTAGTTGTTATTGGTTATTTGTTATTTGTTATTTGTTATTGGTTTTTGATTGTTGGTTGTTGGTTGTTGATTGTTGGTTGTTGATTGTTTGTTTGTGGTTTTTTATTGGTTCCAATTACTAATATCAAATTTTTCTGCCCCATGCCCACAACGTATTTTAAATGCTGAAAGTAATTATTTTTGATTTTGACGGTACTTTAGCAGATACAATCGATCTTCTGCTCAGTATTACCAACCGTTTGTCAGTGGAATTTGGCTTTAAGTCTGTAACAAAAGAAGAACTTGCTAAACTGAGCAATTTAAATGCTTGGCAAATCTTGAATTACTCTGGGATTTCTGTTTTTAAATTACCGTTTGTGATTAGAAAATTAAAAGCAAATTTACGCAAGGAAATTTACCAAATTCAACTCTTTCCGGGAATTACAGAAGTTTTATTAGAGTTAAAAAACCGAAATTTTATCCTAGGTATTATTACTTCTAACTCTAGAGAAAATGTTTTAGAATCTCTGAAAAAAAACGGTTTGGAAGGCTGTTTTGATTTTATTGATTCTGGGACAACTTTCGGCAAACACAAAGTTATTTATAGATGGTTAAAACGACATGAATTCCATCCTGAACAAGTGGTTTATGTCGGAGATGAAGTTAGAGATATAGAGGCGGCTAAAAGAACGGGAATTAAAGTAATTGCTGTAAGTTGGGGTTTTAATTCTCAGTCAGCTTTGGCTGCACATTATCCCGATTTTTTGATTGAACATCCCCAAGAATTGATAGGAATCATCGATAAATGGGAATAATGTAATGCTATTTTTCTAAATATTACAAAAAGTTAAGTAGTGAGAACTTTGTGGGCGATCGCTTGAAAAGCTCGATGGAGCCTGATATAAAAATGAATAGCAAAACTTGTTTGTTCCTTCAAAAAATTAGAGTAGCTTATGTCAGCTTTAGAAACTTTCTTGACTTTTAGTTTGGCTTCAACCTGTGCAGTAGCAGTTTTAGCAACTTGGTTACGCTTCAATAACCCATCTTCCGATGCTCAACGCGGGTAGAGCATCAAAAATATAGCAAGAATTGTACTTGCTTTTATCATCGGTTACATGAATTTGGTAAGGTGCGCGATGCGCACCTTACCTCAAGTTTTTAGTAAACTTTCTAACACAAGAATTCCCGCGGGTCCGTGACATATCCAGTCAAAGCAGAGGCTGCGGCTGTATAAGGCGAAGCGAGATAAACTTGAGCTTCCTTATTTCCCATCCTACCTGGGAAATTTCGGTTGGTTGTAGACACGCAAATTTCGGGTTCGTTCATCCGCCCAAAAGTGTCTTTTGGCCCGCCTAAACAAGCGGCGCAAGAAGGTGCTGCTGGTTCGATGCAGCCGGCGGCTAAGAAGATTTCCGACAGGGTTTGACCATCGTATTTGGTGGTAAACATATCTTCGTAAACTTTCTGAGTTGCTGGCACTAAATAAGTCGGAACTTTGACTTGATTTCCTTTAATAATTCGCGCTGCATTCAAAAAGTCGGAGGTTTTGCCGCCGGTGCAGGAACCGATGTAAACTCGATCGATCTTGACATCGCGACAATTCCGTGCTAAATCCCGGTTGTCGGGAGAATGCGGTTTGGCGACTACGGGTTCTAATTGGGTGACATCGTAGGTGCGATCGCTATAAAATTTAGCATTGTTATCGCTGCAAAATACATCAAAGGGCACATTAGTCCGAGCACTGACGTAATCCAAGGTTGTTTTGTCAGCGGCCACCGTGCCGTTTTTGCCACCACCTTCTATCACCATATTGCACAGCGTCATCCGTTCTTCCATGGTCAAACGCTCAACAGTATCGCCGCCAAATTCCATGGCGCGATAGTTGGCACCGGCGACGCCAATATCACCAATAATTTGCAAAATCAGGTCTTTTGCTAACAAATAATCGGGTAATTCACCGTTGAAGATAAACCGCATGGTGGCCGGAACTTTGATTAACAGTTTACCGGTTCCCAAGATAAAAGCTGCGTCTGTATTGCCGATGCCGGTGGCAAATTGTCCGAAAGCGCCGGCATTGCAGGTGTGGGAATCTGTACCGAATAAGACTTCGCCCGGTCGTGTGTGTCCTTCTTGGGCGAGGGCGATGTGGCAAACGCCTTTGTAGTCGGGATTTGCTTTAAAGTTCGATCGATCCGTGATGTCGTAAAAGTATTTTATCCCTTGTTCCTGTGCAAAATCCCGCAGAATATCGACGTTGCGATTAGCCCGTTCATCGTTGGTGAAAATATAGTGGTCAGGAATTAGCACGATTTTGTCGGGATTCCAGACTTTAGCATCGTCGCCGAATTCCTTTTTGAATACGCCAATAGTGCCGGGGCCGCAAACATCGTGGGTCATCAATACATCGGTTTCTACCCAAATGTTTTCTCCTGGCTCAACTTTGCTGCGCCCTGATGCTTTGGCTAATATTTTTTCGGTGAGAGTCATTCCCATAGTGCGATCGCCTTTTTTTTGATTAGATGCTACATATTGTAATTGTAAGCGAACCATTCGTAGTTACTGAAAGTACAAGTTAAAGAAATAGCAAAATATCCGGTTTGAGTCTGGATGGCTGTGTAGTCTCGCTTATCTCTGAAATTAGAGGGCTTTATATGAAATTGTCAAAATTGTTATTGGGAACCAGCCTCAGTTTAGCAACATTTATCGGTTTGAGCACAAAGGCGATCGCCACGAATCCTCAAAATTTTCCTCAAACCTATGTAGCACAGCAACCTAATTGCAAAAATCCCCAAACTCAAACCGAGTTAAACATTTGTTCGGGAATAGACTATCGGCGCGCCGACCAACAACTCAACCAAGTTTACAATCAAGTTCGCGGTCTTGTTTCTGCGAGTCATCGCCCCCAACTAATTCTAGCACAAAAAGCTTGGATTTCCTTTCGCGATGCCGATTGCAAATTTGCCCAAAGTGCATTTGCAGGTGGCACAATAGCACCGTTAATTACTAATAACTGTCGGACAGATTTGACTAAAAAGCGGGTCTCGGAATTGAACAGTTATCTACAAAACCAGATGCCTCAGCCGAAAAGTCGCAATTATCAAACAGTCGATCGCAAATTAAATCAAGTTTATCAAAATACGATCGACAATCTTTCTGTCTCCCGTCAATCTCAACTCAAGATAGCACAAAGAGCCTGGATTAGTTTCCGTGATGCTAACAGCAAATTTGAGAGTTATCTATCTAATGGTGACAGCAAACTTTCCTTGATTCGGATGACCGAAGATAGAACTCAAGATTTAGTTAATTTTTCCCAGCAAGGTCGTTAGAATATTGGGAATTGGGCATTGGGAATTGGGCATTGGGCATTGCTAATCCTTAGTGATAACTTAACATCAAACCAACGGTATTTCTTGTTTGTATTTAAGTCTAGATCCCCCCTAGCCCCCCTTAATAAGGGAGGGACAAGAAATCTTCTCAAAGTTCCCCTTATTAAGGGGGATTTAGGGGGATCTAGACTAGACTGAAAGCGACATTTATTATGGGTTTCAGTTTTAAGTTATCACCATTCCCAATTCGCTATTCCCCTAGATTCAATTTTGCCAATCCCAAATAACGAATACCTTCCGGTGTCACATCAAACCGACAAGGCAAAATCTCTACACCTACATTTATAGCCTGTCTGAACAATTCTCCGTAAAGGCGATCGGCACTATCCCCAGGCGCAAAATCAGTACAATCTCCACGATTAATAAAATACAGCATTACAGCCCTAGAACCCAGCCGCACCACTTCCATCAATTCCCTCAAATGTTTTTGTCCCCTCTCAGTAACTGTATCAGGAAATAGAGCTAATTCTTCCTTAGCCCAAGTTGTATTCTTGACTTCTAAAAAAATAGGAGTTTGCTCACCAGTTAGCCAAAAATCTACCCTACTTTTTTTATCTTGACCATACACAACTTCCGGTTGAATAACACTGTAATTACCCAACTCAGGAAACAATCGCAATTGCAAAGCTAACTTAATCACTCGATTGGGCAATCCCGTATTAACTCCCACCCAAGTTGGTACAGTATCGCACACTTTAATTAATTCCCAAGTATAAGCTAACTTGCGTTTAGGATTATCGCTGGGAGATACAAAAACGGGATTACCGGGAAGATAAACATCAGTCATCGGGCCAGTATTCGGACAGTGGGCGGTGATAATTTCTCCCGAATCTAGTTCAATGTCTGCAAAAAATCGCTTGTATCGTTTAATTAAAATACCCGGCAACAGAGGTGGATAGGTGTAAATAAAATCGCTCATCATTTATCGCTAATTAGTGATTTGTTGGCAGTCATCAATATACCAGTCATCAGCAAAATGTGTAAGTCCTAGGTAATTGATAAGAGATTTTTTATGAATTCATGGTACTATAGTCAACATTTCCGATTAAACTAAGTGAAACCTTTCACTGTTAGCGTTTTTAACCCTTTGTGTCCCAATTACAGAAACCCTCTCGTTCCCTAGCTGGAATTGCCGGCATTGTCGCAGTCGCCACTTTGATTAGCAAAGTCTTTGGCTTAGTGCGCCAAATCGCGATCGCCGCAGCCTTTGGAGTCGGTGTCGCCGTCGATGCTTACAACTACGCCTACGTCATCCCCGGTTTCTTATTTATTTTACTCGGAGGTATAAACGGGCCGTTTCACAGCGCGATCGTCAGTGTTTTAGCCCGTCTGGATAAAAAAGAAGCAGCACCTCTAGTTGAAACTATCACCACTTTAGTCGGTGGTTTGCTACTGTTAGTAACAGTCGCTTTAATTATTTTTGCCGATCCGATGATCGATTTGGTAGCACCGGGATTAAGTAGAACAGCAGAAGGTTTAGAAATAAAAGCGATCGCCATTCAACAATTTCGGATCATGGCACCGATGGCCTTACTTTCAGGCTTGATCGGCATCGGTTTTGGTACTCTTAATGCTGCCGATATGTACTGGCTTCCTTCCATCAGCCCCTTATTTTCCAGCGTTGCACTAATCGGCGGTTTAGGACTTCTGGCGCTACAACTAGGAGACAAAATTATTCAACCAGAATACGCACTAATGGGTGGTTTAGTATTAGCTTGGGGCACTCTCGCCGGAGCAATTTTGCAGTGGTTAGTGCAACTGGTAGCCCAGTGGCGTGCAGGTTTGGGAAAATTGCGTTTGCGGTTTAATTTTAAACGTCCTGGAGTCAAAGAAGTAGTTAAGGTAATGGTTCCTGCTACTTTATCATCAGGAATGTTACAAATTAATGTCTACACAGACCTATTTTTCGCATCCTACATCCCTCAAGCTGCATCTGCGATGGGGTATGCGGGCTTGTTGGTAATGACACCTTTAGGCATCATTTCTAATGTAATTCTCGTGCCATTTTTGCCAATATTCTCTCGCCTCACGGAACCCGCAGATTGGCAGGAATTAAAAGATAAAATTCGTCAAGCTTTGATTTTAACTGCCCTGACAATGATGCCATTGAGCGCTTTAATGGTGACACTGGCTAAACCGATTGTGCGGGTTGTTTATGAACGCTATGCTTTTAGTCAATCAGCTTCTGAGTTTGTCACACCGATATTGATGGCTTACAGTATTGGAATGTTTGTGTATTTAGGGCGGGATGTTTTGGTGAGGGTATTTTATGCTTTGGGAGATGGAGAAACGCCTTTTCGTGTCAGTATTATCAATATTTTTCTGAATGGATTGCTGGACTATTTGTTAGTAGGGGCTTTTGGTGCGCCCGGATTAGTTTTGGCGACGGTGGGAGTGAATATTGTTTCGATGATTATGTTTTTGTACTTATTAGATAAAAAGCTGGGCGGCTTGCCTTGGGGGGAGTGGAGTTTGCCATTTCTGGGATTAGCTTCTGGGAGTTCTCTCACGGCTTTTGTGGCGTTGGCGACTCTGCAAGGATGTCAAAGAGTTTTGGGTACAGAAGGTTTGGTAATTCAATTGGTGGAGTTGGGTGTCGCAAGTTTGGCTGGGCTAGGAGTTTTTGCGGTGTTTGTTAGTCAGATGAAATTGCCGGAAGTTGATATGTTTGTCGATCGCCTTCGGGGACGTTTTGGCAAATAGATATCGGAAAATTATCTGGTTTCTTTAGCAAAATCGGACACGGCAATGCCGTTTCTCTACCCCAAAATAATCATCAGCACTCGATGAGAGATTTCACCATCGCCCGATTTATTTTCGGGAAACGGCACTGCCCATTGGTGTCAACAAACACGTTAAACCGACATTCCGGCAGGGGTTTAAACCCCTGCCTCAAAGCGCAAGTCCTCTCAAAGAGGACTAAGAAGAAGAATTTTTCAACTCATTAGTCCTCTTTTAGAGGACTTTAGCTATAAGAGGGGGGTTTGAACCCCGGTTGGACTCAAAGCTTAAGATAAATTTGCGTAAAATACCAACTCAATATAAAGACTTGTAAATAAACGATCTAAAGCACTGACAGTACGATCGCACCCTGCTAAGCTCCTAGTATTTAAAAGCTTAGGGTGTCATCCGCTACGAAATAGAAATACGACCGATCGCAAATCGAATCGGGCGATTCCCTTCGGGATAGCTTCGCTTCACGCATTTTGCATTTAAAAAATCAGTAATTCTACTGAAAGGAAAAACCGATGAACACCCTAACTAAACTTAACAAAAAAAATCCCTTTGTGGGTTCCACTAGCAACCAACTAAGCTCGATCGCCATCCTTGACCCCACAGTACCAGAGAGCGATCGCATAGCCGACGGCATCAAACCAGATACAGCCACCTATATACTCGAAAATAAGACCGATGCGATCGAGCAAATCACCACATTCCTAGCTCAGCATACAGGCATCGAATCGCTACACATCATCACCCACGGTAGCCCCGGCAAGATTTACTTAGGCACAACAGAACTCAACAGCAGCAACATCGAAAACTACAGCCAACAGTTGCAACAGTGGCGAAACAGTTTCACAGCCAACGCCAGCATCATCTTGTATGGCTGTAACGTAGCAGCCGGGAAATCCGGGCATCAATTCCTGACTCAACTGAACCAACTCACAGGCGCAAACATCGCCGCTAACTCCCAACCTACAGGTAATAGCAAACTCGGAGGCACCTGGGACATCCCCCAACTCATCCCCCCATCGAACCAAAAGCCCAAACTTGCGATCGTAGAAACCACCCTCAAAACCTACAGTGGCGTGCTAGGCTTCGCCCCCAAAGTTGACTTCACTACTGGCAATAACCCCAGATCCGTCAGTATCGGCGACTTCAACGGCGACGGTAAACCAGACTTAGCTGTGGCGAACCAGAACAGCACCAGCGCCTCCATCCTCATCAACACCACCGCCACAGGAGCCACCGCCCCCACTTTCTCCCCCGAGGTCCCCTTCACAACAGGCACTACCCCCGTCTCCGTCAGCATCGGCGACATCAACGGCGACGGTAAACCAGACTTAGCTGTAGCGAACCTCAACAACGGCACCGCCTCCATCCTGCTCAATACCACGCCCACCGGAGCCACCACCCCCACCTTCGCCACCAAAGTTGACTTCGTAAGCGGTACTGGCCCGGAATCCGTCAGCATCGGCGACATCAACGGCGACGGTAAACCAGACTTAGCTTTAACGAACCTCAACAACGGCACCGCCTCCATCCTGCTCAATACCACTGCCACAGGAGCCACCACCCCCACCTTCGCCACCCCAGTTGGCTTCCCTACTGGCAGTAACCCCTTTTCCGTCAGCATCGGCGACATCAACGGCGACGGTAAACCAGACTTAGCTGTGGCGAACAACGCCAGCACCAGCGCCTCCATCCTGCTCAACACCACCGCCACCAACGCCACCACCCCTACTTTCGCCACCAAAGTTGACTTCCCTACTGGCACTAGCCCCTTTTCCGTCAGCATCGGGGATATCAACGGCGACGGTAAACCAGACTTAGCTGTGGCGAACAACGCCAGCAGCAGCGCCTCCATCCTGCTCAACACCACCGCCACAGGAGCCACCACCCCCACCTTCGCCACCAAAGTTGACTTCCCTACTGGCACTACCCCCTTTTCCGTCAGCATCGGGGATATCAACGGCGACGGTAAACCAGACTTAGCTGTGGCGAACGCGGGCAGCACCAGCGCCTCCATCCTGCTCAACACCACCGCCACAGGAGCCACCACCCCCACTTTCGCCCCCAAAGTTGACTTCACTACTGGCCCTGACCCCTACTCCGTCAGCATCGGCGACATCAACGGCGATGGGAAACCTGACTTAGCAACGACGAACGTCGGCAGCAACACCGTCTCCATCCTGCTCAACACCACCCCTAAAGTTACTGCTGTCACCGCCACCACCCCTGACGGCAGCTACGGCGTCGGTGCAATCATCGCCATCACCGTCACCTTCGATCAAAATGTCACCGTCACCGGCACACCCCAACTGCAATTAGAAACAGGCACAACTGACCAATTTGCCAACTACGCCTCTGGTAGTGGCACTACAGCCCTCACCTTCAACTATGTAGTCCAAGCAGGAGACGCCTCTGCCGACTTAGAATATCTCGCCACAAATGCCCTCACTCTCAACGGCGGCACGATTAAAGATAATTTGGCTGTGGATGCCATCTTAACTCTTCCCGCTTTAGCCTCAGCACAATCTTTAGGTGGTAGCAAAGCCATAGTTATCGATTCCACGATAGTTGATAACATTGCACCCACAATTGCCTTAACATCAACTTCAGCAACCACAGTCAACGCACCATTTAGCGTCACCGCTACCTTTAGTGAAAATGTCACTGGGTTTGATAATACTGATATCACCGCAGCCAATGCTATTGTCGGTAATTTTGTCACAGTTGATGCGAAAACCTACAAATTTGATGTCACTCCCAGTGCTAGTGGTAATGTCACAGTTGATGTCCTGGCGGCTAAAGCTACGGATACTACGGGTAATAATAATACCGCTGCAACTCAACTGACTCGCACTGCTGATTTTACCCCACCCACAGTTGCCTTAACATCAACTTCCGCAACAACAGTCAACGGTTTATTTAGCGTCACCGCTACCTTTAGTGAAAATGTCATTGGGTTTGATAATACTGATATCACCGCAGCCAATGCTACTGTCGGTAATTTTGTCACAGTTGATGCGAAAACCTACAAATTTGATGTCACTCCCAGTGCTAGTGGTAATGTCACAGTTGATGTCCCGGCGGCTAAAGCTACGGATACTGCGGGTAATAATAATACCGCTGCAACTCAACTAAATCGTACCGCTAATATTACGTTACCAATTCCAACTCCAATTCCGATTCCAACACCCACGCCACCTCCAACACCCACGCCACCTCCAACACCCACGCCACCTCCAACTCCAACTCCGATTCCAATTTCGGTCCCAACGCCACCTCCAATTCCAACACCAATTCCAATTCCAACTCCAACTCCACCTCCAACACCCACGCCACCTCCAACACCAACTCCGATTCCAACTCCAACTC
Source organism: Microcoleus sp. (assembly GCF_041354475.1). Classification (NCBI taxonomy): domain Bacteria; kingdom Bacillati; phylum Cyanobacteriota; class Cyanophyceae; order Oscillatoriales; family Microcoleaceae; genus Microcoleus; species Microcoleus sp. Next base: position 48,487 of record NZ_JBGJZU010000027.1, on the reverse strand, counting down.
CGATTCCAATTTCGGTCCCAACGCCACCTCCAATTCCAACACCAATTCCAATTCCAATTCCAACTCCAACTCCACCTCCAATCCCAACACCTACGCCAACTCCAACGCCACCTCCAACTCCAACGCCAATTCCAACTCCAATTCCAACTCCAATTCCAACTCCGATTCCAACTCCAACGCCAATTCCAACACCCACGCCAACTCCGATTCCAACACCACCTCTTGACAACCAACTACCCATTGTCAATAAACCAATATGGGATCAAAGTCGTGCTACTGGATTTTCTAGCAATACCGCTTTTGTCTTTGCTTCTGACACATTTATCGCTCCAAATCCGGGCAATACTATTACCTATACAGTCACCGCCCTAGATAATAATACTGTCGCCGAGGGACAAGATTATATTTGGACGCAAGGCACAAATGGCGGTCAATACAAGCGGAAAACCGAAAATGCTTCCGTAACTACTATTCCGGGAATATTTGACGGGCCGAATGCTGCGCTAAAATTTGACCCCACTACCCGGACTCTCAGTCAAGTAGCAGGAAATAATTTATTTTTACCGCAATGGGTAGAAGTTAAAGCTACTAGCAGTAACGGTAAGAGTGTCAGTGAATTATTGCATCTTCAAGGCTGGAACTACACGGGTTTTGTGATTGACGACTATATTGCCGGTGCTAATGTCTTCTGGGATGCTAACAAAAATGGCATCGCCGATCCGAACGAACCCAAAGGGACAACTGACGGTAAAGGTGCATTTGGTTTTGATATTCCTTTCAGCACTTTTGACACGAATAAAAATAATAAACTCGATCCCAGTGAAGGTAATTTAGTTGCTTTTGGTGGTACTGATATCGGTACAGGTTTACCCCTAGAAACTCCCCTCAAATCCACACCAGATGCCACAGTAATTAATTTACTGACTAGCATGGTAGCTGAATTAGCCGATCGCGGTTTAACCGTGAATGAAGCCAATGCCAAAGTCACTAGCGCTTTCGGTATTCCCAGCAACATACCGCTGAATTATCTCGATCCGATCGCAGCTACTCAAAGTGGACAACCGGGTGCTAAAGCTGCATTAACGGCGATGCTGGTAGCCCAAAACTCGATCACTCAAACGGCGGGATTAATTGAAGGTGCAAGTAATCTGACTCTGGGTGATGCTGTTAAGCAAATAGTTAGCACGATCGCCGATCGCATCCAAACCGGAACCTTAGATTTCACCAAACCTGAACAACTGGCGGATTTAATTGGAAAAGTGGGCGATCGGGTAAAGGCGATCGATCCTAATTTTAACGCCCAAGAGATATCAGTGGCGGCACCAGCACTAGCCCAGGTAATCGCAGCATCTAATCAACGGATCGTTAGTGCGATCGCGACTAATACCGATCTGACACAACTGCAAAAACAAGTAGCAGTAGTCCAAAAAGTTGCTTTAGGTGCAACTACTGAAGACTTTAAAGCATTTGGTGCCGGTCAAAAAACCCTTGATTCTCTAGTTGCAGAAAACACGGGTACTGCGTTAGACGCACAAATTTTGAATGGTGGTAATACAACTCCAACACCAGTCACAACTCCAATACCAGTCACAACTCCAACACCAGTCACAACTCCAATACCAGTCACAACTCCTACACCAGTCACAACTCCTACACCAGTCACAACTCCTACACCAATAACAACTCCAACGCCAGTCACAACTCCTACACCAATAACAACTCCAACGCCAGTCACAACTCCTACACCAATAACAACTCCAACGCCAACTCCAACACCAACTGATACACCAACTCTAATTCCAACTGATACGCCAACACCAACAACAACTCTCACAACACCAACAACAACTCTCACAACACCAACAACAACTCTCACAACACCAACTCCAACTCCAACAACAACTCTAACAACACCAACTCCAACTCCAACAACAACTCTAACAATAACAACTCCAACACCAACTCTAACAACAACTCCAACACCAACTCCAACTCCGATCGCACTACCGACACTTTCAGCAACAGGGGAAGTACAAATTGCGATCGCAACGCCAAAACCATCGGTATCAAGTAACGTGCGATCGGGTTTACCAGAAAACACCCGATTAGGAGATGTTTACCTACTAACAGATGGCAACGATACCAGCATCCCAGCAGCAGCATTAGGTTTAACCATATTTGCTCTCTCTGGTAACGACGCATTAACAGGTTCAGAATCAGCAGATATCTATTTTGGGAATCAAGGAGAAGATACTCTAGTGGGTGGAGGTGGTGACGATCAACTATTTGGCGGCAAAGGTTCAGATGCGATCGATGGCGGTATTGGCAACGATTTTTTGAGTGGGAATAATAACAACGATATCCTGCTAGGTGGTGATGGCGATGATACCTTGCGCGGTGGTAAGCAAGATGATATCTTATCAGGCGGTGCTGGTAACGATCTCCTGAATGGCGATTCCGGTTTTGATATCCTCACAGGTGGCGCAGGAAATGATAACTTTGTATTACAAGATACGGCTACGGAACTATCTCAAGCCGATCTGATTACTGACTTTACATCGAACGATAAAATCAAGTTGATTGATGTCACTTTCAGTCAACTAACTTTTGAGTCAATTAGTGTGGTTTTAGATGGTGCAACTGCTGTATTATCAACCGCAATCAAATCTGGGAATGACTACTTGGGAGTGGTTTATAATCTGAATCCAACGGCTCTCAAGAGTAGCTCCTTCTTGTAAGAAATGAAAAGTGCGATCGCCCTTTCGATCAAAAAAGATAACAAAGGGCGATCGCACTTTATGGATACTCAAACAGTCTTCATTCAGGAATTCACCCTAACCTTTCCCTCAATTCAGTAGCCGATAACTATCGAAATTAATATTACCCGACATGAGGAGACGGCAGTGCCGTCTCCTCTATATCATTCCGGTTGCACCAGAATTGATATCACATCTTCCGCTGAAACTCCTCCAAAACATCCATCAACTGAACTTGACACTGCATCGGAATCAAATCAGCTAACGGCACTTCCCGCTTCCCAGCACCTAACTTAACGGGAATACTTTGCAAAACTTGTGCAACTCTGTCGGCATCTAAATTGCCATCTTCCAGCAAGGAATAAAGTTGTTCAGCCACCACCTTATCGAGGTGGGCATCTTTCAGATATAAATGCCACTTAGCAATGTCAATATAGACATTTTCGCCGATTTCGGCTGCTAAGGATTCGATCGCCCTTGTCGTAGTATTAGCCATATTAAAAACCCAAAACTTAATTTGTTATCATTCACAACAGTTAACAAATCGCCGACAACTCCCTTCAACCAGAATCTTTAGTTAGGGGCGAATAATCGGCGATCGCAAAAATGTAAATCGCGTGGGCCAACACTAACAGTGCCCACCAACCAGTTACCGAAACTGCCCAAGGCCAATCAGCCTTCTGCAAATTGTGAATAAACCATAAACCCGAATTAGAAGCCGAAAAAAGACCTACGTGAATGGCAAAATTCATCCGATCATCTAAACGGCGGTATTCTGGATCGTTGCGATCGGGTTTACGGGGCCAACGAGGAGGCATAGTTTTTCACTGTATGTTAGTAGTTCAGTGCCTATTCTAAGCATAAATGCAGCATTTTGAATGCTGCATCCCTCTCCCGACAGAAAATTCATGCCTCTAAATTCTGATAATCGCCAGATTTGCCACCAGTTTTACTCACAAGTCGAATTGATTCAATGACGATCGACTTTTCTAAACCTTTCGCCATATCATACAAAGTCAGCGCCGCCACCGAAACCGCCGTCAGCGCCTCCATTTCCACCCCAGTTTCCGCCTTAATTTTCACCGTAGCCCGAATTTCATACCCCGGCAACTCAGCATCCGGTATCACCAGCACCTCCACACTACTCAGCGGTAGAGGATGACACAGAGGAATCAAATTCGCCGTCTGCTTCGCCGCCATAATTCCCGCCAAGCGCGCAGTACCCAACACATCACCCTTGGGCGCATTCCCAGCTTCAATCGCCGCGAAAGTCTCCGGTAACATCCGCACCCTCGCAGCCGCCACAGCTTGACGCGCTGTAGCCACCTTAGCTGAAACGTCCACCATTTGGGCTTCACCGCTATTATTGAGGTGAGTTAGCTGTGGGCGATCGGGCAATTTAGAAAAAGTTTGCGAAAGGTCTTGCATTATTTTGAAAATGGTGTTACTGTTAGATTCTGTGGGAAAAGAACTTAATCAATCTTAGATTAAATCTGGACTTAACAGGGGCTTGTAGCTTAGTTGGATAGAGTGCATGGCTACGAACCATGAGGTCGGGGGTTCGAATCCCTCCAAGCCCACTAGCTTACAGACTTTTTAGTTAACGATGATAAAGAGTCTGTACAAGAATCGTACAAATTTGGGTGTGTTGAACTGGCAAAATGGTTAACTCAGTGCATCCCGAATTTCCTCGACCGCATCCCAATCCTTCAAACTTTCCAGCAGCGCGATCGCCCTTTCGACATTCTCAGATAAAAATTGAGCAGCATAGCTGACTACCGCTGCGGGCCCGTCATCCAGTGCCGCTACCAGGCCATCGGTTATTTTCTGGATAGTTACTTCCAAGGAATCGGGTTCCGTCACTTCGGGTGACTCCGCTGCCAGCAATTCTGTGAAAATTTTCTGTGAGGCATCCCCCAGGGCTTCCCAAACTTTTTTGCGATCAGCCGCACCGGCGTCGCAAACATCTTTCAAAATTCCCCGCACGTCCTTAGCAAATTCTGCGTCCTTTTTTGCGACAACCGCTTGAAGCATCTCCAAAAGTTCAATTTCGTCAACATTTAGAGTCGAACTGTCATCACTGTCATCAACTGTCATCAAACTGTCATCAAACTCTAATGCTTGCGGTGACTGAGTTTGAGCTTCTACTGTCATCAAATGACAAAACTGTATATCTTCTAAATTTTTAGAATTTTCCACAGAATTTAAAACAGACCCGTCAATAAGGTGCTCGGAGGGGGGACTCACGCGAGGCTCAAAATTTTCCGAGACATATACTTTTGTCATTTGATGACAGTCTATATCGGAATCCTTACTGTGACTGGGTTTGGAACTGTCATCAACTTGATGACAGTTGATGACAGTTGATGACAGTCCAGAATTTAGAGTAAAAATTTTCTTATTTCCAGCTTCCTCAAAACTTCCGAAACCGGCAGCGGCAATTTCTCTCAAAAGTTTTGCAGCGGTTGCGGTTGTCATTTTTTTACCTTCTACTGCAATTCTCTGAAATCTCGATCGGCATAAATCGCGAGTAGAAATTTGACCGCCCGACTGCCGGATAAATTTGAGGATATCCAGCAGTAGACCCTCTAGTGGCTGTTGCTGAGCACTTTTGGACTGGAGAAGTAAAAACTGGGAACAGTAGAACTGGGAGAGCCTCATAGCCTTACGCATCGTTTCAGCGCTGACGTCGGAAGGTAATTCTGTGGCTGCTAGATTTTCCAGACAGTGAATCACGATCGCGAAGCGACCAACATAGGAAATTTGCTTTCCCAAAAAATAGGAGTAAGCGGGATTGCTGTCGAAATTTGCGTTTTGAGCGCTGCGTAAATTTTCCCAATAACTCCAAAATATTTCCGATGTCGCCGGCGGCAGTGTCAGCAAAGTCTCAGGCAACCGCTGCAAATTTTCTATTACTGATTTAATGGCATCGTAGACATTGACCCGAACCGTCGGACGCTGAGCAAAATTGTCCGGGATAGATGCAATCGCCGGAAGGAACCGAGAAAGCATCCCGTCAGGGTCACTGGCAACGTTAAAAATCTTACGAGCAACGTCCGGCTGAATTGTACCGGTTAGTGAGAGAGTCTGCGACCTGAAGAAAAAGCTGGCATTCAAATCAACCCGATCGACACTTCCCCGTAGTGGCTTGTTCCAAGCTTTCAGAATAAATTGGCGCTGGCCACCTTTTCCACCGGTGAACTGATCGAAGCTCTCAAACAATCCTGCAAGTTCATCTTGTAACAACAGGCAGCCGTGCTTAGATTCTTGCTCTGCTATTCGTTTGGTCAACGCTTGAGCTGATGCCTCATCTAGTAGCCATTTTTTGGGTTTGCAATATTTTTCCTGGTAAATGCGCGGGTTTTCATCACTCTCGGCTTTTTCAGCCTTCTGCTCCTTCGGCATTGATTTCCAAGCATCTTCCAACTGCACAAGCTCGATCAACGCCTCATCCAATCGTTCTTGTTCGGCATCCTGCATTTCCTGCAATGGCTCCACCAAAGTGCCTTGAGTTGCGGATTTTCCGGTACTGGGATGGCCAATATCAGCCGTGAAAAAAATTGGATATTCTATGTGGCTATCTTTGACCGTGTACCCTTTCTTGAGCTCAATTCCGATTCTGCCTCCGAGTGTTGTCCCAACCACGGGCAAAAGGCTTTGCAGGATTCGGACCGGATCAACGCGATCGCTTTCAGCTTTACTCAAGAGTGCCTTGGCTAGCGCTGGCGGGAAAATTTCATGCAAGTTGATTTGAGTCTTCTCAATTTGATAGAGACGTTGAAAATTTTCTCTAGATTCGATCAATGCCCAATCTAAATCTTGCTCATCCTGACGCAGTGACAGAATTTCTCTAAAATCCTTGGGAGATAACCCGGCACGTTTGGCTGCTGCGATCGCCCCAATAATCTGGTTTGTTGGCGTGAGTTCTTCTTCTAGTAGGTTGTCGGCGTACTTTATAATTTCTGTAGCGGGTTCCGGCTCTGGTGCGTAAGTGGCGGGGTGCTTCAGTAAATTATTCGGTTTTAGATTTTGGGAATTAGATTTTGGATTTTGAGATTTGGGCTGAAAGTCTGGCATCTGTACCCCAACTTTGTGTGCCAACTCTCGCACCACTTCGACGAATTCTTTCCCGGTCGGGGAGCTGGTGCCGCCTTTAATCTGATGCAGGAATTGCACGGGCCCGCCACCGACACCACAACCAAAACATTTAAAAAGCTTGGTGTCCGCTGTGACGGAAAAACTGGGAGTTTTTTCATCATGGAAAGGGCACAGGCCTTTGAGATTCCTGCCAGACTTTTTAAGTGCTACCCAGTTGCCGTAAAACTTCTCAGCATCCAGATGGGGTAGAATTTGATTCTCTAAAATATCAACCAGACTTTTTTCTTCACCTATATATATAGTGCTTTTCTCGATTGGTTTTTCCGGCAACGTTACTGCTGGAGATTCGCGCATCAAGTCGAGAATAAAATCGGGGCAAGCTGCGATCGCACAATCACTCTTTTCCCAGTAATAAGGCTTTTTTGTGTCGGGGTGGATGCTGGGCGGTAAGGTGCTGCATTGATTCCAACGAAGCTCCAATTTGTCCCCATTGGGCAATTCGATTTTTTGAGGTTTCAGCCCCTCCCACTTCTCAGGCACCACATCTAAGAGAATTTGAAAGTGCCCATCTCTGCCGGAAGTCCAGCGCGGGGTTTCTGGTAAACCTTCACCACCACTGAACTCCAAATATTTGTCAAAAGCTGTGGGTCCGTCGAAATCGATCGCCATCAGGCCGTCGGAAAGCGGGCCGGTAATAACTGATATGCCAGTCCACTTACAGCGCTTGCCTTCGTGGTTGGTTTGCGATCGCACAGCTTCAATTAGCGTATCGCGATCCAGCTTCTGCGACGACCACTGAGGCCAAACATTTTGTTTTCCCACGCACGGGGTGAGAGCCCAATCTGGGGGCATTTGGGCTATGGCATCCGCAAGGGTTTTGCCGAGATTCGGGCTGTGATTGCTATTCATGGTTTGGCTAAATAAGCGGTAATTTACCTGAGTTTTGTGCCTTGTGATGAGCGATATTGAAGGGAAGCGGTAGGTCTAGCGTGGCTTCCAGCCCTACCGCCCAGTCGTCTACCAGGAAATATTGCTATTTGCGTATTGCGCAAATTAGTCAACTCAATTATACTATGACAAGAACCGGAAAAAAGCAACAAGTAACGCCTGTGGAACTAAGAAAGAAACTGGGGCTTACCCAGAGAGAAGCAGCAAAAAAATTAGGAATTAGGGAATCTACCTTAAGTAACTGGGAAACCGGCAAAGTCCCTCATGTCCCCCCCTCTGTTATTAAAAAAATGATGGAGCTCTATGGCTGCACCCTTGATGAATTGATAGAAATTTTTGAGGGTGCGCCAGCGAGAACCATTAGTTAGCAAAAGCCTGAAAACAATAATGATGACCAACGAAACTGACGAAAAAACACTCGAATATCAGCACAAAACCGAAGCGCTGTATGCTGCTGATAATTTCAAAAAGCGTTTCTATCCGGCGGACCCATTTGATGAAGGGGCTTGGACTTCGATTACTTCGGTCGGAACTGAAGTAATCATCAAGTGCATTCAAGCCGAGAAAGAGATTGAAAGTCAAGGCGATTCTTTCTGGCTTTCCACAACTACCGACGACTATCCTATGCCTCTCCTTCGGTTGAATTCTCAGTGGGTTGAGGAGTTGACAGCCAGAAAAGTAGCAATTCATCGCTATGTTACTGCCGTCGTTACTGGTGACATTTCTGTGATCGCTGATTGCAGAAAACAAATCGAAGATTCAGATGATTTGCAGCTCAAACAAGATTTGATCGAAGCGGATGAAATTCTAAATTTAGAGCCCGCCGACATGGATTAATTGTGGATAGCGCGGTCAACTAGAGTCAAAAAAAACCGCCCTGCTGTACTCAAAACTCAGGGCGATACCATTCTCAATTCAGGACTACAAACTAAACTTATGACAACAAGTCTAGCAGATAAGGTGTTCGTACCAGAAATTGTCGAACCCGAAGAATTCAGCCCTGTAGATTTACTCTGGCTAGCTCAGGGAAAGTTTGGCTGGACGGTCTACAATTTCGCTGATGTATTCGGCTGGCGGTACGAAACCATTTACAAGTGGACATACGGACAGAAACCAAGCAGGCAAGCTCGAATTCGGGCTGCTACCCTCAAGAAAATGTGGGGGATTTAAGTAAGAAAAAACCCCGCAACCTTTGAGAGATTGCGGGGTTTTTTCTAGGATGTTTAGTTGACTTCACTCATTAATAAGACTAGCTATTTTACCATTTACCCCTCCCCGGCGAGGGGTTTATTGTTGGTGTTGTTCGGGTGCGGAATCATTGAGCGTAGCACCGCACCCGCTACCCAGTCCGCAACTATTCAACACTAAAGGAGCAATTTAAAGATGTGAAATCGGTCAACTGCGACCATTACCGGACTAAATCGGAAATTCTGGCAGAGTTGGAAATCTCGGAAACGACATTGAGAAATTACAGAAAATTACTCACCGAATCCGCACCCGAAGAATTTCAGCATCAGAATCACGAGAAAGTTTATAGCCCGGAAAGTTTCGCAGCTCTCTGTCGAGTTGCTCAACTTTATCGCCGGGGTCTAAGCAAGCAACAAGTCAAAAATATACTCATCAAAGAAGGAATCTGAAAATGGAATTTATCAAAAGTCTGGCCCAGCAACTCCAAGTTACCCCTGGCCGCATTACTACAATTACAAAGGCACTCTTCAATGAAGAAAAAAGCAGCTTTACCCCTGAAGAAGTAGCTCAAGTAGCTGGAGTTGTGGGAATTATGAAGACTCGCAGCGAACGCTCAGTTGTCGCAGCGGCTAAAGCTTACAAAGAAGGAATTGCCGCTGAAATTCGCTCCAACCCCCGCGAACAAGTGGCTACAAATTCAATCGCTGTTGTTGGCAAGGAATTGGGAAATGTTGCGATAGCTCAGGAAGATTTGGCGATCGCAAGAATGCGGGCAGTTAAACGCGCCGTGGCCATCCGCGAAACAGAAAATGATGTATTAGCGCAACTCCTAGACGGAGGTTTCTGCCTCAGCGACTTGCCAACTGAAGTGTCACAAATTTTGGAAGCCTCGCAGGACAGGGTGTTGGAGGCGGCGCTGGGAAAACTCGATTATGCCGGGAATTTCTTGCCGGCATTGGCTCAGTCAGGGGCGCCAATGATGTTGTCAGCGGCAGTAGCCGAATAAACAACGATCGGCTGCTGATGTTTCTAATTTTGTCAGCAGCCCAAAACCAAAAAATTCAGGAGAATCAAGAAATGCTCGACTTTATTAAATCACTGTGGCGAGAAATGCGTCAACCAATCGTTGCAACCGTTCCCCTGTATGCGCTGGTGATGTTTTAATGCAAAACCAAAGAGTACACCAACAACACCCAATTTTCAACCTAGAAACTGGTGGCACCGTGGTGGTTTCTTCACCGCCACAAGTGCAGCCATCTATTAAAAAAGTTTCATTGGTTTTCGGTGCTGGACTTCTTTTTCTCGGATTGGTCGCGGGGATTGCGATCGGAACAATTGGCGCAGACCGGAGAGTTGCGGATGCTCAGGATTCACTGAAGCTTGAACAGTTGCAACGACAAGCTATGCAGTCAAAGATTGATAAATTTTGCTCAGAAAACGGAGGGCAAGATGGCAAGTGACGACTTTTTTACAGCAATGTTGGCTGGTGATGCTCAGAATAGTTTTGATGCGGAGCTGAATATCGGACAATCTCAGGGCGATCGCCTTCTAGGAAGTCTGGGAGTCCCAACCGGACGGCTAACTGATGAAAGTGTCGCAGCTTTCGAGAAAGCCACTGAGAACGAAGTAGCTCAACTCGCTTTACAACGGAAGTTAACCGGAGCTACGAAAATTTACACCAATGCGATCGCCAAAATTGCAGAGGAGGAAAATAAGCGCCGGGAACAAGGGATTCTCACACAGCAGAAGCTGAATGAATTGAAGGCAGAAGCAGCAAAAGCTTGGGCGAAATACCAGTCCGCAACTCAAGTTTTGATGACTCAAACCCGAAACGATGTGAATTTGACAGGCTTCAAAACTGCCAAGGAAATCGCCTATCAAAATCAAATTCACCTACTAGCCCAAGAAAAGGAAGAGGCTCGGTATGCGGGTAGGCTTCAGCAGGCAGAAGCCCGTCACCAAGGATTCCTGTCAAGTTTGCGAGAAAATATAGCTGCGTCGATCGCTAAATTTAGAGGTGATTCGCAGTTGCCACAGGGTCAGCAGAAAGTTTTTGGAATTTTTGAAGCGAAGAAGGAGAGGGCGTGAACTCTAAGATTTTAATTTTTACGGGCTGGCTAGTGACTGGATGGAATGCCGCACTTTTGCTAGCCCTTTTTATTAAGTATTCTCCGGCGCTTCAGTTAGGCGCACTATTTGCGGTTTTGGGATTTTGGGCGATCGCTCTGGTCATTGCATTTTTCGCCCCCAGTACCCGCCCGTGGTTGGCTTTGGTTTCTGTAATTATCCTTTTAGGGGGGGTAGTATGGCTGCTTTAGATATTCGATCCGATCGTATCCTATGGGGAATCGCCAACTTGACGGCGGGTGCATTGTGCATCCCCTTTTGTTATGGGCTTTCGAGCGCCGACTTCACCTCATTCAAATTTTTGAGTGCAGCTCTTGGTGTCGGGGCCGGCATAAATTCCATCCGATTAATTACAGAGCACGAACAGGGGGCCGGGGTGCGATCGGCGTGGCGAACTTCATCAGAAATGGTAAGCGGTGCCTGGATTGAGCAAATTGCACAATCGAACTTACCGCCAATTTATCAGGTCCCGGTGCATCAGCCAGTCAGAGAGCAATTTGCCACTGAATATTTACCAGGACCTCCACAGATCCAAATGTCAGCACCGCCAGAAAAGGAAAATTTACCCGACGGCGATCGCACAAATTATGAAAAAATGCCAGGGCTGAGTTGGTATCCTTCGATCCTGATTTATGGAATTCCCGGTGCTGGGAAAACAACTTTCACAGAGGAAGAGGTTCGGAAGAGATTAGCGGCCGGCCACCGGGTGATTGTTCTCGATCCTCATGCAGCTTTTGGGCAATGGGAAGGTTGTGAGGTTGTGGGTGCCGGTATGGATTATGCGGCGATTGATGCGAAAATGGTTTTGTTTGAAGAGGAAAACAAGCGACGTTACAAACTTCGAGAAACTCAGGCTAATCCCAAATTTGAGCCTTTAACAATTCTTGCTGAGGAATTTACTAACTGGAGTACCCGGTGCAAAAATAGTGGTGAGCATTTCAAAACCGTAAATTCTGATATTCGCAAAGTTGAGTGTTATTCAATAATTGTCACCCACACGCGCACTTTAGCAGGGTTAGGCGATGCCAAAGGGTTTGCTTCACTCAGGGACGAGTCAATGCTCGAAGTGGAAATATTAGGCGATTATAATCCGGTAACTGAGAGAGCAACACCGAGGTTTGAGGCATTGGTTAAAATGCCAGGACAGGCGTTGAGCGATCGGACTTTGGTGAAGATCGAGAGGCACTCTGACAAGCTTTCACAGCAACCGATCGAAGCTTCCGATAGCACACCAAGAAGTTCGATCGAAGCCTTCCAACTGAAATCGAAAAGCTCTGGAAGCCCTGGTAGAATGCCGGGTCTAGAGTTAGAAGCTATTTTAGCTAAAATCTTGAACAGTAGCGGAAGCCTCACGGTTTACGGCTGCGAATGGGGGGTGTCAGATGCTAAAAAGTTTGAGCTAGCGAGATTAGTTATTGAGCGAGAGTTGAGGACAGAAAAAAGAATTTTACACCTTTGGGGTATCAAGTCGGGCGGCACTAATCACTATAAGTATGTAGAAGCTCGACAATACCTTGATCGTTTAATTGAAGAAATAAGTAATCAGTGAAGGGGAAATTAGCTAATTTACCCTTGGCGACAAATTGATGGTATAATAAAATTAAGCGATAACGAGTTTTTTACATTTGGTGTGCGGGCAACTATTGGCTAAAGTAGTTGCTTTTTTTTTGCAATTGCGTGATACACTCTTAATTGTAATTAGTTGAATAACAGGATTAACTATGCAGGCGATTATCGAATATTTGAAGACTCAGAAACAACGGCAAGATGCACTGGCTGCTCGTATTACCATTTTGGAAGATGAAGAAACTCGCGAACAAGAGGCGGATGCCGAATTTTCTCGCGAACTTGAAATCTTGCTAGCCGAAATCAACGGCACAGAACCTTTGCCTGTATAATGGAATTGTAGTGATTCACGATCGCCTTTTGCATGGCGATTCATAAAAAATGCAGGCGACACCCAAGTCGTTAAAATGGGGCCATGCCGGGGGTGAGCGGTGGACGCTCGACAGTCTCATAAGCTGTACAAGATGGTGGTTCGATTCCACCCCCCGACTTTTGTTAAGCCACAAGCTTGCATGGAAGCTGCAAGCTTATCGCAAAATTCCTGCGAATTGGCACTTTGACCGCTTCGATGCGTTTTAGAAAATGGAATTTTCATGAGTTTGCAGCTTCACGGGTGGTCAATTCAGCCTTTCAGGTTGGCGCCTGGGAGGCTGAATTTTTTTGGCAAAAATCTGTATTGGCACATGACAGTTTTTAGAGCTTGCGACTTGCGCAATCCGCAAATTATATGTAAACTAACGGCATAGCCAAAAAAAACCGCCCACATTCAGGGATAGCAGCCTGAAAGACCAAAGACCTGCTGGCGGTTCGGCTCAGTCAATCTCACCAACCCACTCATGAAAATCAAGCTCACAGCCTACGACGGAACGGTTAGAGAAGCCAATATCGCGACAACAAAATTGACAGCCCCCAGTGTGATTGCTTGGAACGGTAAATTTTTCGCCCTCAATACCTTCCATGCAAAAATCACCAATGACAACACCTTGCTGTACCGCCAGTGCAGAGGTGAAAGCCTGAACAATATTGAATTAGTAGAGGTACCTAACGATGACCTCTGATATTGTTCCAGTCCAGCAGCGCCCAGAAATCACCTTTAACGATTCACAGGTGCGATTGCTAAAAACTACGATTCTCGACAGCGAGACAACCAATGACGAATTAGCATTATTTTCCTTAGTTTGCTCTCGGACCGGACTAGATCCGTTCGCAAGGCAAATCTACGGAATTCGCAGAAAGGGAAAATTAACCTTTCAGACTTCCATTGATGGCTACCGACTAATTGCCGAACGCACCAAAAAATACGCCGGCTCTGATGATGCAATTTTTGATGAAGGCTTGAATCTGTATCAGCATTTCCAAACCGATCGCAAACAGCCAACAGTCGCCACTGTAACAGTTTGGAAATTAGTAGATGGCACTCGTTGCCCATTTACCGCTTCTGCTAGTTGGGTTCAGTATTCCCAAGCCTACAACGGAAAGCTAACAGACACCTGGGCGAAGATGCCACATCTGATGCTTAGTAAATGTGCCGAAAGCTTGGCTCTGCGAAAAGCCTTCCCCGCTGAACTTTCGGGGATTTACACCAGTGAGGAATTCCCGGCAGAGCAAGAATCTTTTGATCGTCAGCCTTTACCTGCGAAAACCAGTCAGCCAACAAAGCAGACATCTCGACCTATTGAGGTTCTACCGCCAACAACCATCAACACTGTCGGTGCAAAGTTACTCCAATTGTGCTGGACTAACTTTCAAATCCAGAATTGCTTAACAGTTAATTTCAACAAAATCAACGTCGCCGAATTAACCGACGACGAAGTGCTGGATTTTCTTGATTACTTGACCTTGTTTGATGAAACCTCGGCAGAGGTTCGGCGACTTAAATGGACGCCGGAACAAGGTAAAAAAGTTCTCAAGTTTCAATTTAGCGTTGAAACTCGCAATAACCTCACTTTCAAACAGCTTGGGGAATTTCTAGAATTCCTTAAAACTCAACAACCTGCGTAATTTACCACGGTTCCCAGGCACTTCCTGGGAACCACTCACTACACCAAAAATATGTGCATACAAACTCGAATTCAAAAAATCCTTGCCGAAAAAGAAGCTCTAGACGCAAAAATCGTCAGACTCGAAAAACTGGAATCCGCGGCCGCTCCGGTCAAAAACTCACTAACTTTGTTGCTGGCAGATTATGCCGAAGAAGTTTCGGAAGAACTCCCGGTGATTTGGGAAGAGATTTTGGCGATTGGCAGTCAGTATAATTTGTCGGCGCAACCTTTGGCGGCCGATGAGTTACGGCAGTGGGAGGCGGCGCAAGCTGAAAACGAGAGACTGGAACAGGAGGTGGAAAAGTGGAGTGCAGCAGCCGCCATATCTGAATTGGCAGTAAAGAATCTGCGATCGCAGATTGCACAAATTTCTACACCAGAAAGTCGCGGCCCTGAATCGTCACCCCCTTACAAAGGCTTTCATCTGGCAATTGAGGCGCTGGACAAAATGGGCGGGGCTAAAGCTTTGTCTGTGGGTGATCAAGTCGAGGCAACCAATGGAGGGCTGTCCGTACAGCTAATTAAGACCAATCAAAATTCATTTGTATTTTCCAGTGAGAATGTGATCGAAAAATCTGAGGCATCCCCTGATTCTATCCCCGCTCTTACCCTTTGGCAGCCTTGGGCTTCCCTCATCGCCGAAGAAGTTAAGCGGGTAGAAACTCGGAGTTGGTTAACCGATTATCGGGGCCCGATCGCAATTCACGCAGCAAAGAGAGATATTAATCCGGGTGAAATCACCCACCTTCGCAACTTGCTACCAGATGAGGATATTTGGACACCTAGGGGTAATTGTGAATTCCCTCTAGGTGTTGTCGTGGCGATCGCAAATTTGATTGATTGCGTAGAAATCACACCAGAATTTATCGCTCAACAATCGGAACAAGAGTTGAAATGCGGTGACTGGACACCAGGGCGGTTTGCTTGGGTACTCGAAATTATTCGGACTGTCGTTCCACCGATTGAGGCGTCAGGCGGTCAAAAAATATGGAAATGGACTGGAACGTCGATCGCGGCAGAGTTGGAGCATTTGGAAAAATCGAAAGCCAGCCCTGAACCCAAGCCTGAGTCGGAAGAAGTGGTCGATTTGATCGAAAAAATTCTCTACTCTCACGGATTTTTCATGTCGCACATGAAAGTAAATGGCGTATACGATGAGGACGAAAAATACGAGAACTACAGGGGCTGGGCAAGTTATCGCCAATTTCACGACAACGGGATAACGGGTATTGGTCTTCACCATGAAGAGTTTGGTTTTTGGGATGCCAGCACAGAAATGATTGGTGACGACGATCCGACATTTCCCGAAGATTTTAGTGATGGCGACGCAATTGTCGCTTGGATCAGAAAAGTAATTAATGAAGTGGTCGAGACCATTTCTGTAGTTTCTGGTCAACTCAGTTTGGAATTTCCAGAACCCACGACTGAACAAATAGAGGAAGAGTTGGGCTGTAACTGGGAAGACGAAGAAAAACCCATGCCAGGGCTAACCAAACTGCAAAAATTGTTAATAGACAACAGAGACTTTTGTTTTGAAGAATTGGGTGTGCTTGTCAATTTTCAATCAGTAATTGCCCCAGCAGACGACACGGTGGAATTTGAGTCGGAAGAGGTATTGATAACTATTCGCGGTCACAATCAATCTCGCGAATATTATGTAGATGCCGACGTATTCATATATCAATACGAAGGTAGCTTTTATCAGGCAGCAGAAGGTTACGTTCAGCACTTTCTCCGAGAATTGGAAAAAGACGCAGCAATCAAAGAAAAAATTACTCAATACAAAGCTGATGGTGAACATCAGTCGATCGAACCTGTAGAGCCGGAATCCTCAAAAATAGAAGAATTTGAGGCGATGGGTTTCAATGTTCGAGTACATCCTCAGTTGCCACTAGGTGTGACCTTTAGATTTTTGGATGCTGATGGTAAGGTTGTTTTTGCCAACTCGTTAACGATCTCCGAACTTGGTGGCGTTGACTACAAAACTCGTGCATGGGATTTGATTAGTAAGTACAAAAATAAGGAGGCTTTTCGACTGGAAAAGTTGGCTAATCCCTACGCCAAAGAAGAAGATAAATTTGTCGAATTGGTGAAACTCACCCCAGCAGTAGGCTATCTCAAGAGAAAAGACAATAGTGAATTGCTGGCTGCCTACGCAGCATTCGCCAATCGCGATAGCGCTGGACAGAAAGTCCTAACTTTCGCAAAAGTAAGAGCAAAAAAATGGGCTGAATACTTGCGCAGCACTTATGAAAGTTGTGGTTGGAAGGTGGAAGAACCACGTAAGATTGCCCGAATGGAGGCAGAACCAGGAACTAAGCAACAGTTTAGTTACGAAATTAAAATCACTGGATTCTCGATCGGGCAATTACAAAAATTAGCTGAGGAAGATTTTAGTCTGTTACCCAACGAAATAAAGTCAGTTCCGATTGAAGTGCTGCCGACACCAACCGTGGCTCGAATTTCGAGCGTAATAGTCAATTCTTACGAGTTGGCAAAGGGTACTGAGGAAGAGATGCGATCGCGCTTTGAAGAAGAATTGAAAATCTTCGGAGGATCGCAAATGTCCGTAAGTCTGTTGTCCGGCTCACAGACCGTGGAAAGTTACAAGGTAAATGATTTTAAATTTGAAAAAATTGAGGATTTCGATTTCGATAATCCTGAGTATCGGGTAACACACTGCCCGTCGCAACTGAAATTCAGCGTGTGGAGTCGGGTAGCAATTTCCCCACTGCCCGCCACTTGGGTCAACGATGTCTCTGAAATTACCCCCGGTAGTGGATACTCCAAGCGCGAGGCTGCTGCTGTCGATGCTGTGCGCCGATTATTACTTAAAGGGGAAAAATCTGACTGGTAACTAGCAATTGTTCCCGGTGTAACAGCCGGGACTGAGACTTTCTTGATTAATAGGAGCTAAAAATGGAATTATCAAAATATCAGGCAGATATTCTGCAAGCCGTGCAACAGCGAATCAATACGCCGCCATGTGAAGCTATCAAAGGACTTTTGATAGAAGCGTTGGCGGGAACAGGCAAAAGTTTTATGTTGGTCGAAATCTGTTCACTCCTTGAATCTGCTGGCGTTAGCCCCGATCAAGTGCGGTTGGTAGTTTTTGGCAAGAAAAACAAAACTGACCTTGCCAATAAATTGGGATTAAAAGTAGGCAATAACTGGAAAAATTCGGTAAGCACTTTACACTCGCTAAGTTTTCAAATTTTAAGGGAGGCACTTAATGTTTCCAGTAAAATTTTTAAGATTGAAAGTTGGAAGTATCGCGACATTGCTTCCGATTTTAAATTTGTTCGATACTCCGAAGGATGGGGGAGAGACAGAAAAGAGTTCCCCGGAACTTTGTTTAAAAATTGCCCTGAAGATATTGTGAGGCAATTTGAGTGCGATTTCTTGACCCTACTGGAACTTTTAAGGCTTTACTGCCTTGATGCAACCGTAGAGAATTTAGTCAAGCTGACAATCTTACATCAATTAGAAATTATCATTTCTGAGGAAGTTGTAAAAGCTGCTGACAAGTGTTTGTCAGTTGGTAATCAAACAGCCTTAAGCGCTTATTGGTTGGATTACACCGATATGAGTTGGGTGTTGTGGAAAAATCGGGAACTATGCGCGGGGACGCTTGAAAAATATCGATCGCAATTTCGGATGATTGCAGTTGACGAATGCCAAGACACCGACCAACTCCAATTAAATATTCTGTCGTTGTTGATCAATCCAGCCAAAAACTTTCTAGTTGCCGTTGGCGACAGGCATCAGGCAGTTTACAGCTTTCGGGGCTGCGTGTCTGATGGCATGGTAAAATTCACTGAATTATTCAACTGTAAAATTTTGCCATTACCCGTGAATTACCGTTGCGGGCGATCGCATTTAGAACTTGTGAGAAAGATTTTCCTAAGCATTCCGATCGAACCGTGGGAAGGAGCGGGGGAAGGGGAAATTAAAGTTTTGAAGCATGGCGACTTTCTGTCATTGTTTCAGGATGAGTCGAAATCCTACATAGGTGTGTGCCGAAAAAATGCACCGTTACTGGTTTTTGCCATCAAACTTTTGGCAGTCGGAAAGCCGGTGAAAATCAAAGACCGTAGTTTGGGCAAGCGGGTCCTGGATGAAGTTGAGCGAATTATCATTAATTCCAAGATTCCCTACGATTGCGGTACGTTTTTTCAAGCTTTATCGAATTATAAATCGGAAAAGTATAATAAATTACTGAAATACAAAGACCGTGAAGCACGAATCTCGCTTTTGACCGATATGTTAGCGGCGGTGTTGGCGCTTTTTGATGCGTACCAGCCAGAAAGTTTTCACGATTGGGAGGTTTTAATTGAAAGGATTTTTGATGAAAGCGACGGGAAGCGGTGCATCAATCTTTATTCAATCCATTCAGGCAAGGGAGGAGAAGGCGACGTCGCTTTCATTATTGAGCCAGAACTGATGCCGTTTTTTCACAAGGGCCAAACGGCAGAGGAAAAAGCTCAGGAAGACAACCTACTTTATGTGGCACTCACGCGGCCTAAGAAAATTTTAGCTCTGGTGCTAGGGGAGGATAAAAACCCCAGCGATATTTCATGGCTACCGCAAGAATATATAGATGTGCCACGGAAGTTTCCCAAAAAACTAGAGTCAGAAATTTCTCAGGAAGATTTATTTGAGGCCTTGGGCAAACTGGAAAAATTTCCGCGCGCAAAGCTCAGGACTGTCTTGAGAGAAATAATTTATCGCCTCGGCAAAGAATCTGTCGCCGATCTGTTGTAGTGGCAGATCCTTAATTACTCAGTACAACATCACTCAAATCAAAAGCATACTTCCCCCGTACTAATGGTACGGGTTTTTTTAATCCGTCCAAAATTAAACTAGCACTTACAAACTTACAATTTACGACTGGACGCTTTTCTGGTATCTTGACTTTCTGATTTAAAATCAATCTTGTTTCTTTCTGACCCTTTGTAAACTGAGACACGTTAGTTTTCTCGCTGTAATTAAAGCCGTCCATATCGGGCTTATGCCCAAATATATCAAGCATAGCCGTAAATAAATTTATACCGTCGGCTTGAGTTTTGACGTAGGCATATCCCTCTAAACCCTGCAATCGGGCAACCATCCCGGAATAACTCAGGCAGGAAGTCCCTTTGCTCCAAACAAATTCTTTGTCGCCAAAAATAGCTTTAATCCGGTTTGACCATTTACCAACTTCGGTTGTTGTCAACAACTTGATTCCGGTACTAACCGCAGCTATTTTTGGGTTTTCAGTAAAACCGACACACCGAATTTGCTTGATTCCTTTGATACCTTCGTCTGAAATAAATAGTAGCTTAATGCAAGGATAGCCCCGCAATAGGGGCTTACTACCTTTACCACTTACCGTTTGCGCTTCAATGGCTTTTTGGCGCATTATGTCCATAATACCCGTAATTAAATCACTCGTTGTACCAGACAGTAAATAGCTATCCTCCAGCTTATCTTTGTCAGGCCAATATTCGATTGTCCGTGCACCGCTAACCGAGGTTGAAGGTGTGATATCGCTGTATTTAGGCTTAGTCCACAATGCCGTTCGATAATTGGTGGCTTTATCGCGCTTGCCGTTAACAAAGCCCGTCCTAAACTCTCCCCACCACGCTTCAAAGTCTATACCGTTGGTACGTATAAGCTCACGCTGTGCGTAAAGTGCAGAGGGTTCTTCTGGTGGCAAAAGTAAGGTATCTACCGTTACCGCTTTAGGTGTTTTTTTAGATGTTGTCATTGCTTTGATAAAAGATATTTGATATTCCTAGTATACGACAAAATATTTCTCAAACCTATATGGTTTGATTTTGAAAATATGAGCAAATAATCGATACAAAAAGAAGGCTGATGGATGATAATGAGTTTATCGTTAAAATTCAAATAGGAAATAAGCAATCATGGGAAAATTCTTAACCGCTGCGCAACTCGAAAGACGTTTGACTAAAGCCAAGGCTAGAGAAGCCTACAGAGAGGCTCAAGCAAAAAATCCAATTGCAAAACCATATAAGCCAAAAGGCGACAGCGATACCGTGTACGTCAGGTCGTTTGAAGACGATACTGTAATTGTAAAGATGTTGGTTCTTAAAACATCAATTACAAAAGCCACTGCTATTAAAGATGCGCTAGGCTGGTTGACGCAAACAGCAGCGGAGGCTCTCTTGGCTGCAAAGATTTTTGAGTTTAAAGCAGCCCACAGGCAAGTATTACGGATTCGTATTAATGAGGCCAATGCGACACCACAACCAAAAAATACACCATGGGGAACGCGAGTGGTTGATATGATTAGCAACAGCTATCAGTTACCATTTTCGCTTGGGGCTGATACGAGTCCAACGATGAAGGAGGCAAAATCAGCTTTTAACGCGCTATTCAGCGAAACTGGGTCGGGGAAAACACTTATAGCCAAAGAAGGTAGTTATGCTGAATTACTCTATCGGGGTGAAGTTATTTCTGTAGTGCGCTAAAAAATGACTATTATTAATGGCGTAGCCGAAAATTGGGAATTAATCTGGAGCCTATCCTTCGATAGTTCTCAATCGGCCTTACCGAGAGTTTTCTCACCTACCTTGATAGAGAAGCCTGTTCTCGCGATAGCAGCAAAAGTTACACAACCTTATTGGAATAGACAGACAATAGGATTCGTAAATCAGCACATTGATACGGGATTAATAGGGAAGGGATTGGCTAGAGTTACAAAGAACCGTTTAATATTTTCTGATGAACTTTGTGTTGTTATTTTCCCTATTGCCTCTCAATATCAATTGTCGTTCGATTTATTTCTCAAAGTTGCCTCTCCAGGAGAATTGTTAGTTTATGAATATATAGGAGTATAGTGTGATGCTATGAACCCTCTTTCTTTAAAAGTCGATATTTTTGTGATAATTGGAGTAATTGCTGCTTTAATTCCGATTTGGAGTTATCTCGACAAAATTCTAACCCAAGTCAAACAAAACGCAATTGATAGGGCTATGCTGGTAGCCAGATTAGAATTCTACGAACAGCGACTTGAGAAAATTGAAGAAATGATTGCAAGAAATTCTGGATTTAAACTTTAAGTTTAGGGGCAATAGGGAGATAATTATGGCAACTATTACACCAGGCACAAGTGCCACAATTAACGCTGGAACAATAGAGGGACAGCTATTTCAATTACTTCACCTGATTAACGCATCCGAAGCAGCGGTTGGTGCTAGTGACAATAAGTTTTCACTTGACAAATCCGAAGAAGGAATCTTAACGTCAACATTTAAATTGCCAGGTCAAATAGTCTATACACCCGCTACGGGAATTTTTGTAGAATCCCCACTACCGTATTTGGCAAGTGTCACTTTTAGTGCTGGTAGTCCAGTCGGTACGATTAAATCTACAACACTTTCTGCGTATTTTATTGAGTGCTGTCTCTACCTTTTAACTTGGCAACGCAATGGTGCCAAGAACGTGCAAAAAGTGACAGGAATTGCCTTAGATTTTGATTGGGCTGAGGCGACTTACTCCGGTAGCCTGTCTTTGCCTTATGCTACTGTATTAGGCTCTAACGGCGCAATTTCCGAATCGGCTACAGAGTGGCTGTTGACTTAATTAATCACTATTTACCCCCTTATTTATGGGGTAAATTATACATTATTTACTTAAGGAAACTTATGAGCGCTACAAGTTTTGGAGTTACCCTAGAATCTTCCGCGCTAGCATTCTCTACCGAAGGGATTGTACCTGACAAGTGGGTACAAGAAGCAGCCAGCGCGGTTTGGACGGCCATAAAATCTGGACTACAAAGTGCTTTAGACCTCGGCAAAAGAATGTTTGAGGGAGGCAAAGAATTGGTAAAGGCGATCGCTCGTGGTGATTGGAAAATCTTTGGTGACTGGTTTAAAGATGACCCCGGTGGTGCAATTGCGGGTGCTGGAGCGGTTGCGGTTGCGGGATTTTTCGTTGCTGGCGCAACAGGACTAACTGGTGTGATTAGTGGCGGAATTGCATCAATGTGGACTTCGTTAGGTTCAATAAAGTTAGGCGGTTTCGCGGTTGGGGCAATGTTGCCCACGCTACAACAAGCAATTTTAGGAACTACGAACACTGTAATGAATTTAGATTGGGCGCAGTCGGATAAAGCGATTTTGGCAGAATTAAACAGTTCTTATTTAGCTTTTCTAAATCAGGTTGGGGAATCACTAGGTAGAACTTTGGTCGTAATGGCTTTCGGGGGCGGGAAAACTAATCCTAGGTTAACTTTAAACATCACGGCTGCTGCTGCGCTATCGATTACAAAAGAGATTCAGGACGATGACGATATTTCTGACGAATTGATTGAGGCGATGTCAGAAATGGCTAACATATTTATTCGCTACGCGCGCAACTTAGCTGCAAAGTTGGGATACCTAGAATTGCGTAAATTTGCTAGAAACAACGTGAGAACTGGTATCCCTGCAATTGACAATAAAATTAAAAATTGGGGACTACAAGAAGGAGAGAGCTTTGTAATTTCACAAAAGATTGATGACAAAATAGAAAAGATTACGGAGGAAAATCCACCTCTAGGGAACTTATTGGAAGGTTTAAAAGAAGGTGCTTCCGATGCCTTTAACGATTGTATAACGATGATTTAAGATAAGATGAAGGAAATTACAAACAGAACCTAAAATGGTACTACAGTCAAAAACTTTTTCAGTACAATTACTTCCAGCCTATGTAGTCGATAGCGTTGTCGAAGTTATTCACTTTAGGGGTCTAACGGTTCAAAGTGACGAACTTGTAGCTATTTACTTAGATCAAGCAACTGGCTGTGTAGATTTAAATAGCATGAACATTGGGAAAGTTCCTGACTTAACTGGGGATGAAACTGATATCGAGAAATCCCTAGCCCTAACAAAAGCAGAATCTAACTCTAACAAATTAGGACTAAAGTTTTTAACCCGTAAGAACAACACCGGAAATTGGACTGAAATAGCCGAATTTATCTTACTTAACTACGGGAGAAAGGATTATCCAGACTTTCGTGGTCGTCTCGGCTACCCCTCTCGATTGTTAGAACTTAATGACGCGATTGGCGTACAGTTGGTGGATTACGGCGATGGTTTGTTGTGGGATAAAGATTTAATTGGCCTTTCGTTTGGTTGCACAATTGACGTGTCAAAAAAAAATGATTTAACGGAATTGTCAGCACGAATTGCGTCGCTAGAGTTAGCTTTAGAAGGTAAACTAATAAATTTACCTTCTAACACTTTACTAGGGCGTAATTCAGCAAACAACGGCACTGTAGAAGTAATTTCACAGACTCAGTTTGTCGAGCAAGTAGACTTAGCGACTGTTTTTGCACAACACACAAATGGTGATGAGCATGGCAATTACCTAACTAATGCCCGCGCCGACGTTCGTTATGTTGCGCTGACTGGAACCCAAACAATCGGTGGTGCTAAAACTTTTAGCAATGGTAGCACTAAATTTGGCGCAGGAGGTGAAGTGTTATCTACAGCCAGTTCTCAGATAGGTTTTTATTCTGGATATAGTTGGAATGGCAACGCACTTTTGTCAAATAACCCATCATCAGGTTTTGTTGGAATTAATTTTTACCAGCCGGGAATCGCTTTTTGTTACGATTCTGGATTAGCTACTGGCACTAATGGCATCGCGATTGCAACAAAGCTTTTAGTTGGTAGTTCCAACGTCCAAATACCTATCTCAGTTCCTTCTACCTCTCCTACTACAGGGGCTTTGGTAATTACAGGCGGTTTAGGTGTTGGCGGAAATCTAAATACAGGCGGATTCACTTCTTTAGGTGACAGCAATACTGGGATCAAATGTAAGGTAATTAATTTTACCAGTCCCACAACCACAGCTAATACTCTTGTAGCTAATGGGCTTCTTCCTGCAATGGATAAAATAGTAGCAATAACAGGGATGATACAAGCTAGCTCTACAGACTGGTTTCAACCTAATCATTATGGTGGGACTACTTACGCTAATACTAAACTGTGGAGTTTGTATCAATGGTCTAATAATGCTTACATCAGTTTGCATCCCGACGCTGTTGTTAGCATGGGAAATAGACCGGGTAAGCTGATTGTAACTTACACAAATTAAGGTCAACTTATGTCAATCGTTTTTAAAGATTTAGACAATAACTATTTTACCCCCATAAATACCCCCATAAAATACAAATGCCGCCACTATCGAGACAGCCCAGAAACACTGGTAACGCAAATCTTAATTTAACTTACGAAAGAACTTTAGGAAGCCTAGGGGGAATTCGTGCAGAAGGTAGTGCAGAAGTTGGCTTAGAAGGTGTTTTGAACCTAAAAGGTAATCGCTTGTCGGGTGGAGTTGATTTTGCTGAAAGAACTGCAAATCTAAATACCGGAATCGGAGTCGGAAAAAAATTAAGTGGTTCCCTAGAAGGTTCAGTTAAGCTACGAGAAAATGGCTCAATCGAGTCGATAGGTGGCGGTATTAGTGGCAACGTTTTTGGTTTTGGTGGTGGCATTAGTGCCGATAGCGGTGGTAATGCAGCGATTAGCGCAGAGGCTTTCGGAGGTAAGGTGGAAGTCGCTAGAGACTCCAGCGGTGCTGTCACGGTGCAAGTATGTTACGGAGTCGGTATCGCCGAATTCTGTACTACTTTCTCTCGTGATAACGGAGACCCTCAAAACAACGGTAGTTTAAGGTTAGGAGTAGGTGTTAAGCCGAACGCAGGTTCAACTCGTCCCCGGAGACCCAGTGCACCTACAGATTCACCTAAACGTCCTGAGTCAAAAGTACGGAGGGAGCGTCCTAAGCCAGAGCGTCCTAAACCAGAACGACAGCCAAAGCCTACCGAAAATAAACAGCCTAATTTAGTGAGGGACGGTAAGAAAAAACCACAAGTTGATATTAGAAAAAAACCATCAATTGATTTAAAGAAAAAACCATCAATTGATTTAACTAAACCCAAGGCAGATATTAGGAAGAAACCTGTTAAACCACCAAGACCACCTAAGCCAAAACCGCCCAGTCCACGTCCGATTAATTTAAAAAAGCCCGTACCAACACCCGTACCTAAGCCAACTCCCATACCGAGACCTAAAGCAACACCGAAACCACCTAAAATACCACGTCCTACTCCTACGCCACCGCCCAAACCCGTACCAGTACCAAGACCAAATCCGTGGTCACGAGAGCCACCTCCCGCACCGGAACCACCAACTCCTGCGCCAATTGTTCCCGGAGACCCGTTACCACCACCAATTGTTAATAAGCAAATTGTTCCCGGAGACCCAATTTGTATGACAATCGTTAACAATATATCTTTTTCTTCCTATTACTACAACGGTGTACCTTGGAAATGTGGTGGGGCATTTATGGACGCTCATTTGGGGAAGGCAAGTGGTATTAATAGTTCCTGTCAAGGTTCTTTTGACCCTTTAGATTTACCTGCTATCATTCTCCCAGAACACATTTCTCTATATATCGGTTGGCGACTTAAGGCGAAATATAGAGGGGAAGGAGAAGCAACAGAATGCTCCCGACTTGACTTTGATTACGGTTACTGGCAACTAAAAGCTGGTGAGTGCGTCAGTAGCAGTAGAGTTAAAACTACAGAGTATTATGGAAATCTATACAGGGGGAGTATAGAGAATATTGAAGGAGTTCAATTCTGTATCGTAGCTTCAAATAGAATTAGTGATAGCGACACCTCTAAAAAAACTCCCGGCGCTATTCGAAATGTTTATGCACCCATAGGTAATGAGAGTCCATTAATTTTAGCGGTAGGCAAGGCAAGTGCTATAAATGCTTATTTTAACAGATTAAATAATTTACCAAAAAATAGGGAAGAAGTAGGGAGTAGTACAGGGAGTGGAGACTGTAATAGTATTGGAAAGACACAATATTATTTTCAGTATATTGTTGGTAGTTTTGTTTTTCCTACCCAACCTTTTCAACCCCCCCGATTACCCAATCAACCAACTAAAGTAAAACCTATGGACTGCTGCAAAAAAGTAGATGAGATTTACAAATATCTTGGAATCGCAAAACTGAAAAAAGAAAAGTTTAAAGTAGCCAAGGCTTTCCTAGTTCCCGGTGGGACTGGAACCGAGGACTGTGAAGATTATTATCAGCTAAATCAAGCTTTGTTTCGGATGCTGGCTAACGGGTTAATAATTAATCCGGTATCGAAACCACTAGGTAGCGAGTGGAAGTCGGTTAATGCGACGGCGTGGGCTGGACAGGTTTACGAAATGGCCGCCGAAGCAATGTCGAACGGCGACTCATCTCAGAAATACGAAATTTCTATGATGATGCAAATCACTCAACTGTTAAGCATAATTGCGGAACAGACTAGGAAAATTGAATTTCTTTCCGAAGTTCTGGGCGTAGAGCCTGGGTTGGACACTGAGGAAATACCAGCTTGCTTTACAATTTACGAAGGGCATAAAGGTTTCGACAAAACACAGCCAAAGAGAATTGATACGGCTAAGGCGAAAACTGATGACGAAGTGGAAGCGATACTAGGCAAGATGCTTCGCCCGTCAAAGATTCCAATCACAAAATGGGTTTTTAAACCTGAATCTAAATCGATAGTTCGCTTATTAAGGGACGAATAAAATGACTAAGCCAACAACGAGTAAAGGAATAATTCGTAAAGAATTTCTACGAAAGAGAGAACAGTTAATTAGGGAGAAGGAGTTGGATATTGCGCTTGAAAAACGCCACCAAGGGTTAGACGATTTCAAGAAAGGCGACATGAAACCTTTCGTAAAAGCGGTCAAACTCAAACTTAAAAAAGCTAGGAAAAACAACCTAATCAAGTAAGTCTAATCAAGTAAGTAGTAGTAAGATTAAGATGTCGCCAAGAAAAGTGACATACAAGCTAAAAATCAGGCAATACTAAATCTTGAGTTTTAGCTGCAAAGTAGTGTCTCATAATGGTTTCTGAATTGTTACCAGCAAGTTCAGCCACAGTTGCGATGTCCAACCCCGATCGCAGCATCCGAGTAATCCAGCTATGCCGTAAATTATTAGTCGGCAGATATTCCTCAACTTTGCCGATCGCCACTAACCCTTTGACGATCGGCTTCCAGTAGCGTTCACCAAAATTGTGCTGATTGATATACCCGCCTTCAGCAGAGGGAAAGATTAAGCTTTGCGTCCTGGGCAAGGTTTCCAGTAATTTACTCAGTTGAGGGTTTACTGGAAACCTTCTAGTTTCGTAGGTTTTGGTAGATTTCAAAATTCCCTGACTGTAAGCCTTTGACACCACAATTTCATTTTTACTGTTGATGTCGCTCCAATTTAGCGCGATAGCTTCTTCAGGTCTAAATCCAGTTAGCACCAAAAAATTCACATACCCGTAGTAATGCGAATGCGATCGCACAGAAAACTTAGAGCAAAACTCATTGCTAGCGAAAGCCGCCAAAATTTGTTCAATCTCGTATTTCTCAAAACATTTTCGGCTTCGACTACTTTTCTGGGATTTAGGGATACTTTTAAACAAGCGACTGTAAAAGTTTTTCGAAATTAACTCTTCCTCAATTCCCCAGAGATTAGCAGCACGAATATTTTCCAAAACTTTTCTAGTTGTCGTGGCGGCGTACCGCTCTAGCAGTTCTGCCAAAAGCAAACTTGCAGAGCTAGCGGTGAACTCTAGGCATCTTGGGCTGACAGCATTTAGGGCGCGATCAACTTCGGGCCAGATTCCTTTTTGAGTGGTAGCTGCAACCAGCTTTTTCTTGGCAAATTTGTATCGGCACCACAACATAAGTAAATTTAATTGCTCAGTCGGTTTTTCTGTGATCGTCTTGGAGAAATATTTAGCCAAAGAGGGATCGAACCGCTCAAGCAAAATATCGGAGTTTATTTCCTGAGCTTTTGCTTTGGCAACCTTTAGGGCTTCTGGGCAGACTTTCCCGATCGTCTGAGAATACTGATTTCCTCCTTCGCTCCAGCGGATGCGGTATGAGCTGCCATGCTGTTCGATCGCAATTTTTCCATATTTATCAATTAGCCCATTTTTTAACTTTGCCATTACCATTTCTCCCTCCGCCACTAGACCAACTGTAAATTTTTTTAGTGACAGAGGAAATGGTAAATTACCTAGTAAGAGCCTACGAACCATGAGGTCGGGGGTTCGAATCCCTCCAAGCCCATCATCAAAAGTTATGAGTTTTGGATTCCAAATCAGGATTCAAAACTCATAACTTTTTTAATTTCTTCATTCAACCATTCAAAGCATAAACATCTTTGCCTCGACCGATCGCAAACCTGACCGAATGAGACAAATTCTTGCTACACTGAGTAACAAAAATCACCAAAGCCAAACAAGCAAGTCCAGCCGCAAAACCAAACATATTTCTATAGCCAACTTGTTCCGCCACAAAACCTAAACTCGGCCCTGCGATCGCAATTCCCAAATCAAACCCGCCAATACAAAGCGAAAACAATCGGCCCCTTTCTTGAGGTTGGCATCTGTCCGACATCAGCGTTACCATCATCGGCAAAACCGTACCACCAGCACAACCTTCAACCAAGGCTGCAATTAAAAAAGCACTGCTATTGTTAGCAGAATACAACAAAAACATAGAAAAGAAGTAACAGATTAAGCCACCAGAAATAAACAAGCCTCGTCCGTATTTATCGGAAGCCCTTCCCGTGACTAATCGCATACTAAAACTAGCAATGGCTGCCGTAGAGTAAAATAATCCCGGATTAAAACTAGCCTCAGTTTCTTGCACAAACAAAGGCATAAAAGTGCTTAAAGTTCCGAAAACTAAACCTACCAAAAATAAGACTAAAGCGGGAATCCGAACGCGGGGATTCCACAGCATTTGCCAATATTTTTTTTGGTCTTTATCCTCAGATAATAACTTTTGCTTTGCTAAATCTCCCCAACTAGGTTCCACAATTTGTCTGGTACAAAATAGAGCCATTGTAGCGAAAGATGCAGACATTAAAAACAAAGGAGTATACCCCACCCATGCTTGCAAAAATCCGCCCATCGCCGGGCCAACTGCCATCCCAATCGGACTGACTAAACTCATGTAACCAATTAATTCACCCCGCTTTCCTGGTGGCGACAAATCTGTTACCAAAGCACTGTAAGCTGTGGTAAAAGCTGCGATACTAATCCCATGAAAAGCGCGGATACATAACAGTAAAGGAATAGATTTAGCCAAGAGGTAGCACAGAGGGGCTGTCGCAGCTACCAAAGTACCTAAGAGTAAAACTTGTTTTCTGCCTCTGCTATCAGCCATTTTACCTAATTGCGGTCTGGAAAACAAAAGCCCGATCGCAAATGCACCCATGACAAACCCAATTTGCTGTTTTGTACCGCCTACAGATTGGACGTACAGGGGCAAAGTTGGCAAAAGTGAGGCTAAACTCGACCAGAAGAGCAAGCCTGTGGTGAATAAAGTCAGCAAATTGCGTCTGGGCTGAGGTTCGATATCCCTAAAAATATTCAAGATGCTAATTCCGTGAAATCAATATTCCAAGTCCACTCAAGCTAAGGTCGAGTGTATCTATAGCTGGTAAAAGTATAGTCATTTATAGGCATGGGAGGCTTCAAGTCCCTCCCTCTTCACTTTTACTTTGAGCGGATTAACCCGCCTCGGCTGAACTACGCCCACGACCTATCCCATCGCACAAGGCATTTGGGATTGCTTTTCTGAGGATGTTGTACGAAGCGTTGATATCAGAATTGATTAACTGACCAGTCGATGTTTTGTACAAACCTCGCTGAATACGCTTCCCTGTAAACATTGGCTCTTTTTCTGTTTTCCCGTAGACAGGGATTGAGTCTAAACCCAAAAAACTTGCCCGCGATGTAAATGATTCTTCCTGCACAATTACTGTGATTCCCACCAACCGAGCTTTGTACTCCAACATTTCAATTAATCGAGAGTGAGGAATACTAACAAAGTTTTGGTTGGTTTGCGAACCGAGAGCAATTTCAGTTTTCCACTGTGCATTCTTACCAATTACTAGCGTCCCAATTTGTTTGGTATTTAAAATCGCAACAATCACACGACTAGCATGATGCAAGTAATTATCAACTTTTTGATGGCGACAACGAGTTAATCGCTAATTTGGGCGAAACGGTGTGACGTTGATTTAATGATGTGCCTCTCTGTTAGTTGCATTTGAGACTTGCGTTTTTTGGGTTATGCGTATTCCTGATTCAACACTCACAACAATATAATACCATTATTGTTTATAATTGCTTATAAACTCAATGAAGTTTTACAATACATTGTGTTACAAGTTTTTAACATCTGCAACTAAAAAAGTTAATATTTGACTCACACTCAACAGTCAACATTCTTACCAATCAACCTCGGCTCTTTCTGCCATCACCCGTTCATAAACCCACTCTGTTTCCATCGCCAACTTCGGCCAGCTAAATCGGCGTTCCAAGTCTGAGTAAGCATTATCAACTAACCACTGTCCATAACCCGGATTTTTCAATACTTCCAAAATCCCCCAGGCTAAAGAATCAGAATTATTTGCCTGAGTAACAACACCGGTTTTGGCGTGTTGTACTACTTCGGGCAATCCACCGGCATCAGAAACTACCACAGGCACTCTGGCTGCAAAACTTTCTAAAGCTACAATCCCAAAAGGTTCGTAAAGACTAGGAAAAACAGCACAGTCAGCCACGGTTTGAAATTTATCGAGGTCGTCTTCAAACATGAAGCCAGTAAAATAGCATTTATTCCAAATTCCTAAGTTCCAAGCCTGATGTTTCAGATGGTCAGTATTGCCACCACCCACAATTATAATCTTGGTCTTTCCCCCCATTTCCCAAATTACTTTCGGTGCAGCATTCAAAAATACAGCTATGCCCTTCTCGTAGCTAATTCTGCCCACATAATAGACAATTTTTTCATCATCTGCTGCAAATTTTCGCCGAAAATCTCTGGCATCGAATTCGTGCAAGCGTGGTTTTTTTTCTGCTCTAATTCCGTTATAAATTACTTCTATTTTGTTCCAAGGGGTAGATAGTACCCGTTCGGCTTCTCGCCGCATATAATCGCTGCACACAATTACCCGCCAAGCATTGTAAGCGAGGCTATTTTCTTTGGCGTTGATGTAGCGCTGTCCGTCATTGTGGAGACCGTTGAAGCGTCCGTATTCGGTGGCGTGGATGGTGGCAATTAGGGGTACTTTAAAACTATGCTTGAGGGCGATCGCGGCATCTCCCACTAGCCAATCGTGAGCGTGAATCAGATCGAAACGCCCTTCTTCTAGCATCAGTTTGCCACCTTGATGGCCCATGCTTTGGTTGAGGTTGGCTACCCAGTGGAAAAAGTCGCGGGCGTGTCCCACCACCACCCGATGTACCTGTATTCCTTCGACAACTTCATACATCGGCGCGTTGCCGAACTCTACAGTAATTAAGTGAATGGAGTGGCCCAGCTTCAC
This sequence comes from Microcoleus sp., assembly GCF_041354475.1. NCBI lineage: Bacteria > Bacillati > Cyanobacteriota > Cyanophyceae > Oscillatoriales > Microcoleaceae > Microcoleus > Microcoleus sp. The sequence goes on along the minus strand of NZ_JBGJZU010000027.1, from coordinate 16,359 downwards.
CAATTCTGGATACAATTCGGATACGTGGCGGGCTATCCCACCTACGATTCTGGGAGGAAACTCCCACGCCAATACCAAAATTTTCATCTCTCTTCCCTCCGCATACTTTATAGATCTTAATGTTTATTGTTGACAACTTTATTGTATAATTTTAAGCTTTGATTGGTTGGTCGATCGCCACCTCCATGACCGGAACAATCATCCTGGACTCAAAAACCTGGTTTTTTACGGAAATACTGCTTTTGAGCTTTTAATGCTCGTCAAAAACCAGGTTGATTTGGCATTTATGGGTCCAGGACTAAAAAACAGGTTGATGCCAGATTTTTGCCACAGACACAGCCATGGCGAGCACCAGTCCGTGCCTACTTTTTGTTCAAAATCGGCTCCAATTGGCGACGAAAACTAGCCCAAGCCGTCACCGATGCAGAGTTAGAAGCAGCACCCTTTTGCATCAAAATCGTGCCGTCTTCAAAGCCAATAATGCCGTACTCTCCAGAGTTGGACATTCGATCGATTTGAGGGACGATCGCCTGCAACTGTCCCCGTTCCGCGCGAAATGCCGCCTGATACTGTTGTAACTGCCACATATCCGCGATCGCATATTCCATCTTCACTATCTCCCTGGCATCATTCCGCAATTCCAACATCGGAAACCTGAGAATTTCCCGACGGCTTGACAAAATCGGCACAATCGTGTTAGTGGCTGACACACTAGCATCCGCAGGAATTTGAGCCAACAGAGGGCGCACCTGAAAAACGTGTTGCCACTGTCTGAACAAAGGAACCTGCACCCAAGGAGCGATCGCATCGGGCAAAATAAACGAAAAAGTCCGATTTGGGTTAGAGGTGAAGGTGAAAAATAGTGACAAAGAGATACAAAACGCCCAAAATCGGCGAAATTTTGCAGAGGAAGGGAAAGGCAACACCGCAGAAGGAAAACGCAAGATGGTTTGTTCTCCCCTTCTAATTTTATCTTCTTCCTGTTGGCGACTAGCCCACCAGAGGATCGTCCCATAAAACAGCCCAGGCACCACCGTCATCGCATAGCGAATATTGATCGCCAATACCGACTCTCCTTTAGCTAAAAATAGCTTCAGCAGGGGGAATCCAGCGATCGTCCAAGAAGCGGGTGCGAAAGCAGGAACCAAAGCTAAGGGCAACCACTGACCAAGCAGGTATTTGATTTTACCAAAAAACGGCGTAAATAATTGTTCAATCAACCGCCAAGGATTGCTCACCATTCCCCAAATAATGTCGAGAGTCGAAGCTTCTTCTCCATCGGCATATTGACCGAAGCGTTCTATCATAAACCGCTGGGAGATATCAGCAGAAAATAAGGGCATAATCGCATTAGTCAACACAATCATGTAACCAAAACTCAGAACGCAGACAGCCAAGCCAGTCCGAGGGTAGCGCCGACTCAAAATCAGGTAAACTCCCACCCCAAATAACACCACACCCCCATCTTCCCGCACGGCCAAAATTAAAGTTGCCAAAATCCCAAACAGCGGCCACCAGCGCTTTTCCATCGCCAGTAGCAAGCTAAAAACATAAAGCGGAATTTGGCAAACATCGTGAAAATTGCCCAAAGTCGGGCCAATTACCGCATTAGCACAGTAATAGCTGACCACAATGGCCGCCGATAGCCGGCGCTCTAAATAGTGTCTGGCAAGAGCGTAGAGCACTAAACCAGCCGCCGTAATCAAAGTCACCTGCAACACCGTCAAAGTCACAGGAGAGGGAAACAGGGAGTAAATTGGCAGCCACAGCATCAGCGCCGGAGTGAAGTGCTGCCCTAACCGATAGTAAAATACTTCTGGGACCTGATTTTGGTGAACCACGTTAGTAGACAAAGCCGAAGAGAGAGAACTCTCGAACAAGCGACCGTGACTACCATTCCAAAACAGTTGATTAAAAATGCCTTGGTCGTAAGTGGCATAAAAGCTGTAGTAGCGGTGCAGCGTCAGTAATAAGCACAGCACAAAAAACCCCGCCGCCACCTTCATCACCTGATGCAGCGACGAATTTTGCTTGCCACTCAAAAATATCATCCATCCGCCCTCATCAAATTATCGGAGATTAGCATAAATCTAAAGGAGGTATTAAATTAAAGTAGAAGTGAAATAACTCGGCTCGGCAATGGTCAATTATTTTCACCCGATTAAAAAGATCCATAGCGTTCCTCCGACCATCGGCACAAGTGACACCGACTCTTCTCGTGAACAGTCTGCCACTTCCGAATCGGTGCTACAGCTTCTGCTGTTTGTAGACAAGCGTCCCTCTTCCAAGGAACAAACCAGACACATCCGCAAATCCCTAACAGATTTGAAGGCAGAGTGGGACTTTGAACTTCAAATCATCGACGTCGGGGAACAGCCTGATTTGGCGGAACACTTTAAAGTCCTAGCCACTCCTTCCCTGCTCAAAATCCATCCCACTCCGCGACAAACCCTCACCGGCAGTAATTTGAGCGCCCAATTGGAGCACTGGTGGCCCCGTTGGTTGTTGTCTGTAGAAGAATACACCGCTCAGCAACAGTCTCCAACATCTCCGCCTGACACTGGGGCAGAGCCAAAACCGATTTATTCGGTTGCTTGCGCCGTGGAACTGGTGCAACTTTCGGATGAAGTTTTTCGCCTCAAACAGGAAACAGAACACCTGCAAGAACAGTTGCAGTTGAAAGACCGCATTATTGCCATGCTCGCTCACGATCTCCGCAATCCTTTGACGGCTGCTTCTTTGGCTTTGGAAACTTTGGAGTCGCATCAGAAGGTGAAAAAGGGGGAAATATCACGTTTGACACCCACTCTGGCGACTCATTTGATGAAACAAGCTAGGCGGCAAATTCGGATTGTCGATCGCATGATTACAGATATCCTGCAAGCAGCTAGGGGTACAAACGCCCAACTGCACATGGCACCCAAAAAAATCGAACTGGGGAAAATTTGTCAAGATGTACTGCTTCAGTTTCAAGACAAATTTCAAGCTAAAAATCTCAACTTGGAGACAGACATTCCTCCAGATTTGCCCTTGGTTTATGCCGATCCCGATCGCATCAAACAAGTGATTGCCAACCTGCTCGACAACGCCAGCAAGTATACCCCAGAGCAAGGAACTGTGACAATTTCCATGCTCCACCGCACTGCTTACAAAGTCCAAGTCAGCATTGGTAATAGCGGGCCGGGAATTCCTGAAGAAAATTGCGAAAGCATTTTTGAAGACAGCTTCCGCTTGCAGCGAGACAAATCACAAGACGGTTACGGCATTGGACTGTCTCTTTGTCAGGGCATCATCCGCGCCCACTACGGTCAAATTTGGGTAGATTCAGTCCCCGACAAAGGCAGTTGTTTTCACTTTACTTTGCCCGTTCAAAAATAAAAGTTAGTTAACAGTTATCAGTTATTAGTTTTCAGTTAACACCATAATTTTTACGGAGAACAGCAATAATTTGTTCGTTGGCTTTGGGGAAAGTAAATTGGTCAATCTCCTCTAGTGTCACCCAGCGAATTTCATCACATTCGAGGGTTTGCAGTTCACCGCTGAGGTAGCGGCAGTTGTGTACGCAAAGCGTCACTGTAAAATTAGTGTAGTCGTGTTCGATCGTCATCAAGCTCGCACCAACTGCGATGACGATCCCCAACTCCTCCATAATTTCCCGTTCAATACAAGCTTCCATGGTTTCCCCAGGCTCTATTTTACCGCCGGGAAACTCCCAAAAACCGCCGTGTAGTCCTTGTGCGCGTCTTTTGTCAATCAAAATTTTTCCTTGTTCGTTCCAGATGACAGCAACGCCGATGACTTTGTGAGGTAAAGAAGAAAGAGACATATTAATTTAATAGGAATTGGCCAAACAGGGAATTGGGAATGGGGCATGGGGCATGGGGCATTGGGAATTGGGCATAGGGCATGGGAATTGGCCAAACAGGGAATTGGGCATGGGGCATGGGGCATTGGGAATTGGGCGACGAATCTAAAAAATAACAGGCAAATCCCCGACTTCTTTAAGAAGTCGGGGATCTAATAGCGATCGGTGTCAACTTAAGGTACAACCAATAGTCCGGCAAGGGTTAAAACCCCTGCCTCAAAGCGAAAGTCCTCGCTATGAGGACTGATATCAAATCCGGTAGCATCTGAATGATTCAGATCTCTATTCTCTCCCTCTGTGTCCTCTGTGTTCTCTGCGGTTAAATCATTCCGATGCAGCCGGAAACGATATGAAGAGAAGAATTTTTAACTCATTAGTCCTCTTCAGAGGACTTTCGCTATTAGACAGGGGTTTCAACCCCTGGCGGACTGGTGGGCTGACAGGCGGACTTGGCGGGCTGACAGCTTAAGTTGACACCAATGGGCACTGCCGTCTCCTCTATATCTTAATACTGGTGTTCAAACTATTTCCAATGCTCGATGCCCGATGCGCGATGCCCTTTAAATGTTAATCATCAGAACCGTGTATTTCACTAGCTTGCATAGACTTTTCAAAAGTCATTCGTTGTTCGGCATTCTTGAGAAAATAACCGCTAATCATCGCCGAAGCCAACAATCTACCCAAATGCTCGCGACTGGTAGTGACTGTAACCCCGAAGTGTTCCGAAGGTAAATTGCCCAATAGTCCGACAATATTTCGCTCCATTACTTGAAAAACTTCGTGAGAATTTGGCTTAGACAACTGAGAAACGGTGTCTGGAGCCATGGACTGCACGTATTGCCAAAGTAAATTAGAATTTTCTCCGTCTTCTTCAAAAAATTCTGGGGATTTGTTAGATGAATTACTCACGAGAACCTCCGTTTCAGAGACAGTTGTTGATTTTACAGACAGCCCGGTTAATTTCAATAACCTTATTTACTGGCTGCTTATCTTTCTTACCAAGTAATTACTAATGTAGCAGGACGGTGATCATAACGAAGTGGGTACAACCGAATTCAAGGAGACGGTTTTTACGATGTTAGATTGGGGATGGCGAAAGTCTAAGCCGATCGCCAGTCCCCAATCTACCTAGCTGGCTAGATAATCGTTGATATCTTGCTTTCGTTTGCGGAGTTTAGTCAAAGCTTCTCGTTCTATTTGCCGCACTCGTTCCCGGCTGATGTTAAGCCGATCGCCTATTTTTGCCAAGGTGAGAGTTTGCCCATCTTCCAAACCAAACCGCAAGGCCAGCACTTGCCGCTGTTGGGGAGTCAATTCTGCCATCAGATGATCCAAATCCGTCCGCAGGGAAGATTGCAGAGCAAAATCTTCCGGGGAAGTACCGGTATCTTCCAACAAATCGCCCAACTCAGTATCTTGATTGTCTCCCACGCGCAAGTCAAGGGAAAGTGGTAAACGGGCGCGATCGAGATATTCGCGAATTTGTTTGGGAGTTAAATCTAACTCCTGGGACAACTCCGCAGCAGTGGCAGCCCGGCCTAGCTGTTGAGCAAGTTGGCGTTGGGCTTTTTTAATTTTGTTGAGCTTTTCGGTGATGTGAATTGGTAAGCGGATGGTGCGGCCTTTTTCGGCGATCGCCCGCGTAATCGCCTGACGAATCCACCAATAGGCATAAGTAGAAAATCTATAACCCTTAGTGGGGTCAAATTTTTCGACTCCTCGCTGCATTCCAATAGTGCCTTCCTGAATTAGATCCAGTAAGTCTACGTTGCGCTTGATATATTTTTTAGCAACCGACACCACCAGCCGCAGATTGGCTTCCACCATTTGCCGCTTGGCTCTTTCCCCGTGTTCGATCGTCCGCTGCAACTGTGCCTCAGACAGCCCAACTGCCTGTGCCCATTCGGCCGTCGTTGGGTCGTGGCCTAACTCTTCGGCTAAAATATTTTTTTTCTGATTCAGTGCGGTTGAGTCCTGTACCTGTCTCCCGTAGAGTATTTCTTGGTCATGGGTCAACAGCGGAACGCGGCCAATTTCCCGCAAGTAAGCGCGAACAGAATCTGTATCTGAGGACTTAAGAGTTTTCATGAGCTTTTCCCGCTGAGGATCAGTGCCTCTAAGGGTTTGCTGATGAAAGCAAACCCCTAGTTTTTTCTGGGAAGGAAAGCGGGCGGGGACTTGCGCTTTCCTTGGATTTAAAGAGGCTTCGTTTTATGGTAGCTAGCTGCTACTCCCTGCCGCCCCCGTCTCAGGTTGGGTTTTGCTTGGGGGGTTAACAATGCTACTTATGTTAAGAATCTTAACATTTCTGAGAGTGGTTGGCTATATTTCTTTACATTTATTTTCTCTGAGCATGAGTTGCAATGCTAGGAGAGTATCCGCTTTCCTAGCGGAAAAATTGCATCAAAGTGTACAAAATGGCAGAATTTTTGGACTGAGGAGAGTTGACGGTTGAGAGTGGACTGTCAATAATAACTTCTTTGTCTTTGGGCTTCGTACAAAATCAGGGCACTAGCGATCGACACATTCAAGGATTCTACGCCCCGACTCAAAGGAATTTGGATTTGTCGATCGGCCAAATTCCTCAATTGGCCTGACAAACCAGAGCCTTCATTCCCCAAAACGATCAGAGTCGGCAATCGCAAATCTACTTCCCAATAAGTTAAAGTCGCATCAGGGACTGTGGCTAAAATTTGCATCCCTCGATTTTTCGATCGAGAAACTTCCGCCATTAAATCGGGAGTAACTGTCATGGGTAGTTTAAACCAGGCTCCTGCGGAAGCTCGCAGCACCTTGGGATGATCCAGATCCGCACTATCTGCACTCAGTAACAAACCGTCAGCATTAGCAGCCGCAGCCGTGCGGACGATCGCCCCCAAGTTACCAGGATCTTGAATGGTTTCTAAAGCTATCCCCAAAGTGGAGAATTCTGCTGGTGGAGTAGCGGTGCGACGTGCGGTGGCGACTATACCATCGGGTTGGACTGTAGTGGCGATCGACTCCAACACCTTCCTATTGACTAATTCTGTGCGATCGGCCAAACTACAAGCCAGCTCCCACAATTTCCCATGTTGCTCAACCCACTCAGGAGTGCTGCAAACCGTAGCCAGGGGGTAATTCACCCCACAAGCTTCCTCCAGCAGATGAGTCCCTTCCAGTAAAAATAATTGTTGTTCCCTGCGTCCCTTCGAGCTATGGAGCTTGCGGATTTCCTTGACTAGGGGATTTTGAATACTTGTCAGCATTGTTTAATTTAGCAGAGTGGATGGGGTTATTGCCTGCCTCGGCATCACCCCAAACTACTGCCTGCCTTGAGAATGCGGAACCCGGGACTTGAACCCGGAAGGCTTGCACCACATGAACCTGAATCATGCGCGTCTACCAATTCCGCCAGTTCCGCATCAACCACGATTTACTAATGTATGGTATATGCGTCACTTTGTCAAGTGTTTAGAGGAAAATTCTTTTTTGGTGTCTAGAAGGATTGCGATATAGCCCTTAATAGCACTACATCTCAACGTCGATTACTTGAAAAGCTTGTTTAATGCCCTGAGCTAAAGCAAATTTTTGTTGTTGGCTGTAGAGTTCAAAACTTGTCCGATAAGCCGATCGCATCTCCCGCAAATTCTCAATTTGACCTTTTCTATCTTTAAGATTGAACAAAACCCAAGCTAAATTATGATGAGCCTCAGCATAATCCGGTTGTAGCTGAACGGCTTTTTCCAAATAGGACTGCGCTGGCCGCCACTGTCCCTGCCGCCCCAACAATGTACCTAAACGAAATTGGATAAAAGCATGGGGTGGAAATTTCTGATTGTAAGCTTCATAAGCTTGGATAGCACCAGGAATATTTTGGACTTGTTCGCGAGCAATGCCTAAATTTTTCAATACCCAAGCAGCGGCTTGTGGATAGCGCGCCGCTTTTTCAAAATTAGGAATAGCATCAGTCCATAGCCCCTGCAAAGCTTGTTTCCAGCCTATAAAACCCCAGGCAAAACTGCTGTCAGGAACCTGAGTAATAAACTCTTGGGTGCGTCGCTCTATATCTCGCGCTTGTTGAGTAATTACTGCTCTATCTAAGGCGATAATTAGACAAGGATATGCCCAGCGTAGCAATTCGCGATCGCCCTGAGAATTAGACTGCTTCGACTTAGTAATAGCTGGTGTAGCATGACTAATAGTTAATTTCCAGTCTTTGTGATTCACCGCAATCCACCCTTTTAATCCTAGTACAAAAGGTGATGTACGCTGGATTTTAATTTTGGGATCGACAGCACCTTCCTGATCGATTTGAATGGCGCGATCGATCGCACTTTCTGCCTGTTGCCAATTTCCAGTTTTGCCCAAAGCCCAAGCTAGGTTAGCTTGTACCCAACTCTCATGAGATAAAAGATTTGCCGCTTGCTGCAATTGTCTAACCGCTTCTTGCCAATTTGATTTGCGGCAATTAATCAAACCCAGCACTCCATAGCCCCTGCCATCATTCGGTTTCAATTGAATCGCTCTCTGTGCAGCAACTTCTGTTTGAGAGTGATTGAGGTGAATCAAAACCAGGGATAATTCTACCGCTGCTTCACCATTATTAGGCTCAGTAGTTAAACATCTTTCGTAAGCTTCAACAGCTTCTGCTAAGTTTCCTTGCTTGACAAAATCCAGGGATTTCCTGTGCAGAGGCGTGATAAAGTTACCTTTGAGCGCATCAATGAGTTCATCAGCCGTTTGAAATCTGTCCTCTACCTTCATTCTCATACCGGTTAAAATAACCTGTTCAGTTAAAGGGCTGATATCGGGGCGTAATTGTCTAGGTGGAGTCAGAGTTTCTGATGGTACTCTCTCAGTAGCGGCGGCTGGTTGTTCTCCTGTTAATAATTCATACATTGAAGCACACAAGGCATAAAAATCTGTAGCGGGATAGCGTTTAGATTTTAAGCTATATTGTTCAAGAGGAGCATAACCCGGCGTTAAAACTTGGCTCATTTCACGGGTTTGACCAGCTATAAATTCTTTAGTTGCACCGAAATCAATCAAAACAGCTCTATTTTGATTATCAATAATAATATTATCTGGTTTAATGTCCCTATGAAGTAGATTATTAGTGTGAACAACTTTTAAAGCTGATGCAATTTCAATTATATAGCATTTCACCCGCTCTTCTGATAAAGGTTTTTCCTCATTTCCCACCTGGTATAATGACTTACCCGAAATAAACTCCATAACTATATAAGCACTGTCGTTCTCTTCAAACCAGTCATAAACCTTCGCAATATTAGGGTGCACGCATCTCGATAAATAATTCGCTTCAAGCTGAAATTTAGACAGTTGTTGCTGTTTGATTTGCGGAGAAATAGAATTCGGCCAAGTAATAGTTTTCCCCTGTCTGAATGCTTTTTCTGGCCACAGTTCTTTGATAGCAACACCCATTGAGTTTGTTGAATCAGTACCTTTATAAGTAATCCCAAATCCGCCTACTCCCAAGGTTTTTTCTATCTTGTAGCGGCGTTGTTTGAGTAATGCACCAGCAGGCAAATGATAGGAAGATGAACCGGTGGTGCTGCCATCAGAAGTGAGAGGAGATCCACAGGAAATACAAGACGATGCACTTTCGGAGTTTTCTGTTATGCAAGTGGGACAAGTAATATACATTTTAGTTACCTCAGTTAAAATTTTCTCAATTTGAGTTGGTTGCGGCTTCGACTTCGCTCAGGGGCTGAGAGTTGGTTTTTTAAATGTTCTCAAATCGAAAGCGAACTTTGCCAAAGGCAATCTCATCCCCTGAATTTAAAATCTCAGGGGCAGTAATTCTGTTGCCAAACCTAGATTGTCCGGCGCGTTTGATGAAAGTTCCATTAATTGAACCTAAATCTGTGACTTTCCACCCTCTGGCTTCTTGATAAATTCCAGCGTGGGGGCGCGATACTGTGTTGGCATCTGGAAAACTATCTAAATCGATATCTGGTAATTCACCTCCAGGCTCACTTCTGCCTACAACTAATCGGCTTTTATCTAATAAAAATTCTGTGATGGAACTAACCGATTTGAGAGGAATTAGTTTGGGTGTGACACTGCTTCCTCTCAAAACTTTAATGAGTTCATCGGCTGTTTGAAATCTCTCCTCTACCTTGATTTTCATTCCTGTTAAAATGATTTGTTCAATTAAAGGGCTGAGTTCTGGGCGTAATTGACGAGGGGGAATTAGGGTTTCTGAGAGTATTCTATCTGTGGCTGGTGGGGGAGTTTCACCTGTTAGCAATTCATACATTGAGGCACAGAGAGCATAGATATCTGTAGCGGGATAGCGTTTGGCATTGTAGCTGTATTGTTCTAGGGGAGCATATCCGGGGGTTAAAGTTATATCCATTTTGGAGGTTATACCTGGTATAAACTCTCTGGCTGCACCAAAATCAATTAAAACTGCCCGATCGCGATCGTCAATGAGAATATTGTCGGGGTTAATACCTCTGTGTAAAAGATTATGGAAGTGAACAACTTTCAAGCCTTCTGCGATTTTGATCGTATAGCGTTTGACTCTTTCTTCTAATAAAGGTTGTTCGTCTTGTAATATTTGGTACAGTGACTTACCCGAAATGAATTCCATCACGATATAAGCAGTATTATTGTCTTCAAACCAGTCGTAGACTTTAGCAATATTAGGGTGAACGCATCTTGATAAATAATGAGCTTCTCGCTGCCATTTAGATAGTTCTTGCTGTTTGAATTGCAAAGTGATAGAATCTGGCCAACTAATGCTAGTTCCCTGTCTTATTGCTTTTTCAGGCCGAAGTTCTTTGATGGCTACCTTAACTGAACTTGTCAAATCAGTAGCTTTATAAGTAATGCCAAATCCGCCTTCTCCCAAAGTTTTTTCAATCTGGTATCGCCCCTGTTTGAGTAATGTGCCAGCAGGCAAATGATAGGAAGATGAACGGCTGCTGCCAGCAGAAGTGAGAGAAGAGCCACAGGTAATACAAGACAATGCACTTTCGGAGTTTTCTGTCATGCAAGCAGGACAAGTAATAGAGTTGTTAGTTAGCTTAACTGTGGAATTTTTTGTCAAAAGTTCAATGATTTCCACTGCTGTTTGCCACCTTTCTTCTACTCGCATTTTCATGCCAGTAACAATCACTCGCTCTAATACAGGATCGATGCCGGGGATTAATTGTCCCGGTGGAGTGAGGCTGTCTGATTGAATTCTTTCTGTTGCTTCTGGGGGAAGTTGACCTGTTAGCAATTCATACATGGAAGCGCACAACGCATAAATATCTGTAGCAGGCCATCGCTTGGCTTTGTAGCTATATTGTTCTAGGGGTGCGTATCCCCGCGTTAGGGTGACGCTCATTTGTCTAGTTTGTCCGGCAATGAATTCTTTTGTTGCACCAAAATCAATCAGAATTGCTCTGTCTTGGCCATCTATCAGAATATTCTCTGGTTTTATATCTCGATGTAGCAATTTTGCCCCGTGAACGATTGTGAGTGCTGCTGATAGTTGCAGTAAGTAACGTTTCACTCGTTGCATAGGTAGCGGCCCCTCTTCTTCCAGGATTTTAGAAAGGGGTTTACCTGTAATGAAATCCATCACCACATAGGCGGTACTGTTTTCTTGAAAATAATCATAGACTCTGACAATGTTTGGATGCTGACACTGAGATAAATATTGAGCTTCTGTTGCTACTTTTTTGAGTTGCCAGTCTTTATCTTTTGGAGTGACTGTGTGGGGCCAAACTACTGTGGTTCCCTGTCGGCTAGCTTTTTCTGGCCAGTTTTCTTTGATGGCGACAGTCCGAGAATTTACTAGGTCAATACCTCTGTAGGTAATGCCAAATCCACCTTCGCCAATTAAGGTTTCAATTTTATACTTTCCTTGCTGGAGGGAACTGCCAGCAGATAAGTAATAGCCAGATGTTTGCACGGAAAAAGGAGCACCGCAACTCATACAAGCTAGGGCATTTTCATGATTTTCTGTAGCACAATAAGGACAGATGATTGACATGACTAATATCTACTCCGATTGATTTAGTAACGGTTGTCTGGATGGCTGCTAAGTTCTAAGGCTAGAAGTGTGGCGTTGTCTGATGCTCCTCGCTGAAGGACGCAATTAATGACTTCATCAACTGCTGTTTGCAAAGTTTTGTTATGGGTAAAAAATTGAGCTATTTCTGCATTTGATACTAAATCCCATACGCCGTCGGAACATAGTAGCAAGATGTCACCGTTTTCTAAGGCTAAGGATAGGTTTTGATCTGAACGGCTTAATTGTTGGACGTAGCCATCGCTTAATCTGCGTTTTGAGCCGATCGACTTTGTGAGCACATTGCGATCTGGGTGATCTAAGCTTTCTTCCTGGGTGATTTGACCGCTGGCTACCAGCATGGCTACCAGCGAATGGTCTTCGCTTAATTGGCGCATTTCTCCTTGTCTGAGAAGATATATGCGGCTATCTCCAACATGGGCGATCGCCAAATCTCGTCCCACTGCTAAAGTGATACTTAATGTGGTTCCACCGTCGCGCACCTGAGTAGCTACAGATTCATTGGCTTTCTGCACTAATGAAACCAGCCATGCAGCTTTTTGTTCTATAGTGTTGAATTCAGCAGGAATGGGTTCTTCTAGGACTGTTTGAACTGCCAATTTACTAGCAACTTCGCCCTGAGACATTCCACCCATGCCATCAGCAACTACTCCTAATATGAAGGTTTCGGAATTGCTTAACTGCATTTGACGAATGCCATAACTATCTTCATTTTGCAAGCGACTGGTTGACAAACCAGTAGTCGATCGGCTGGCGACATTCCAGTCAATTTTAGTACCTTGTAAAGATTGCCTGGTTTCTACCAAGAGACTTAAGAGTTGAGACAAGGGAAAACGTTCTTCCGGTAAGGGAGAAAGAGCAATTTTTAGGAGTTGGTAAATTCGGGGAATGGGATTAATTTTCAGGTCGATTTGGTTGGTGGAGGAAAGGGGTTGTTTGTGAATGGCATGATACAATAAGGCTCCTACTGTATAGCTGCTCATTGTCTCTTGGATGGGATGGCTGCCATAGGCGAGTTCAGGAGCGGCGTAATTTTCTGATAAGCCCGATCGCAATTTTTCATTCAATGGATAAGCTCCTGTTAAATCAAAAAACTTGATGGGAGTTCCTAGTTCAATAAATTGGGGCAGGATTTGGACGAAGCACCACCCGTGCTTGTGAATATAGCGAAAGAATTGACAAACTTGACTGGTTATGGATAAGCAGGATTCCAAGGAGTTATCTTCTCCTAGCCAAGATTCTAAAGTTGTGTTGTCTTCAGGGAGATAGGTTAGTAGTAGTAGTTTGCGATCGCCCTCATCTGCACACATTTCCTCTTCTGGGTAGCATTCCTCCTCTAAATACTCGGATGCTGCATTAGTTGCATCAGTAGTATTCTCCCAGGACTTAGGCACTCCAACCAAAGAAACCGGGTTTTTTACGGAATCTGCGAGTTGCAACGAAGTATCATCAAAAAACCCGGTTTCTGTGCCCCCAGGCGTAAGTTCTGTCTCCCCTAATCTTTCTGATTGCGGATTGGTTTCATCAGTAGCATTCTCGGCTGCACTCGCAGGTTTTTCGTCATTTTCCTCCGCTGCATTGGAGATTGGCTCTGCTGAATTAGCCAAGGATTCTACCTGGTCTAAATCATTCTTTTTTTCCAGCTTTTCTGGTTGTAAATTATGAGGATGTTCAACGGATCGCCAATCTACCTTCACAGAATCTTTCGTAGTTTTCGCCAGTAGTTCTCCAATCATTTTATAGCCACTCAAAACCTCCCTTAGTTCAACTTCTTGCTTTAATGCACCTTCGCAAGCACCGACACGCAACAATCCAAAATTGTTTGTTTTAGCAGTATCATCATCGGCTTGAATCTTCACTTTAAAGTAGTGAATTCCTGCTCTCAGTTGCCCCAAATAGGATAAAACCTCTAATTTGAAGTTATCGATGGAAAACTGAGTTTTTTCTTGAATTACCAAAGTATTTGTCATAGGAGTAGGCAGTGATTTAGTTGTAGATTTTGGCAGCAGATTGAGAGTTCAGAAACCGGGTTTTCACGAAAAAAATTCGTTACAGCCGGCAGATGCGATAAAAACCCGGTTTCTTTGGCGAAGTCGGCCAATCCTAATTAAGGACTTTGGAAGAGGAAGCGAATTTTGGCGATCGCAATTTCATCTCCACTATTCAAAATTTCAGGCATGGTAATCATGGCCCCGAATTTTGACTGACCAGCCCGTTTAATAAAGATATGATTAGTCGATCCAAGATCCTTGATTTTCCACATTCCTCCTTCCTGATAAATTTCTCCGTGCTGGCGAGAAATAGTTTCGTCTCCCGGAAACCCTTCTAAGTCAACATCTACAGGCCCGGTATCTGAATCAAATTTGCCGATAACTGCATTGCTTCCATCTAGCAAAAATTCGCTTGTAGGCACATTAGATTGTTTGGAAATCAGCCTCGCAGTTCCAGTGGAAGGTGTGAAAGTAGGGGGAATTGGTGGCGGAGGAGAAATTGGGTCTGGCAGAACCACAGTAGGGGCTGAAGATGACGATACAGGTGGAGTAAAAGGGGCGTTAACAGGGGCACTTACAGGCGGTGCGCTGGGCGATCCTAGTTCATAGCCGCAAGCATCGCAAAATTCTGCATCAGTGGCGTTGTCATAACTACAGGCGGGGCAAGTAACTGTCATAGTTTTAGTTCCTTTGTTTGTAAGCGTGATGTGGGAATTTGTAAGTGTTAATTCGACTAGCCGGTTCCTGAGCGTAGTCGAAGGATAGGGTTTCGACACTTCGACTACGCTCAGTGCGCCGCTTTGCTCAACCAACTGGGTAATTTTTGTCTAGGTTCCTGATAGATTCCGAATTTGTTCTTCCGAAAGCTCATCATTGATATCTCCGCCCATTTTGACGGTTTTACCTTTGGAACCCATTTTGACGGTTTTGCGAGTTCCATCGGAAATTCTGCGGGTTTTTCGCAACTCGTCTTGAGCTTGATTGAGAGATTGAGTCATAGCATCATTGCCAATTCTTACAGTCATCCGACGGGCAGTTTCTAGCAATTCTTCCGCTTTTTGAGGATTGCTTTCAGCAATGCGAGTAGCCTCATTAACGAATGTGGTAATACTGCACTGTTGTACATAACCCATTACCTCTTGATCAACTTGGGCTGCTACTTGTCCGGCGACAAATTGTACGAGTAGATTTGCAGGGGGCAATTCACCGCGTCGGTTTTGTCCTGGGACATCATAGGTTAGGCCAAGTTGGGCAATTCTGACGCGGGAGGCGGCGCGACTTTCCATGCTGAATTCTAAGATGAAAACGGTTTCATCGTTTCCTACAGCATTGCCAATGGGATAGGGGTCTTGAGTGAGGGAAAATTCGGCTTGAGAGGGATAGGCGCGGACAATGCGAGTTAGTTTTACTCCTTTTACTGTTTTCACAGTTAAGGCTAAATTGGTGATGACTTCTTGTTGCGCTTGGGTGAATTCTTGAATGATTGTATCTGGCAGTTTGCTAATGGAAACTGCTGCACCGCCTGGGTTTTCTTCCGCAACAATGTGAAGCGGAATTCCGCCAGTGGTGTCGCTGAGATAGGTGAGTAAGTTTTCGTTAAATTCTCCAACTCCTAATGCGGTAATGGGGGTATTATTGGAAGCGAATTCGCTGGCGATCGCCCTGCATACATCTTCATCAAAGGTTTGACCGTCGGTGAATAGCAAGGTGCGCCGGATGGTCATGCTTTGCCCGGAGAGCAAGCTTAATGCGCCGCGCAAACCCAATCCCATGCGCGTACCGCCGGAAAAATCCCGGAGTTGTTCGATCGCACTTTCTAACTGACTGGTTTGAGTAGCTGGAGTGAGTTGAATCAAAGTAGCCGCCGAGTCATCAAACTTGACAATGGCTATGCGATCGATCGCGCTTAGTTTGCCAGAATGAATCAGTCTGTTGAGGGACTCAATGACAATATCTATCTTGGTTTCCCCTCCGGTGACTCCCATATACTCTTGACCATCCACCATAAAGGTATTGCCAGTGGGTACGACATCACCGACGACAACTTCACGCATGGAACCGCTGGTGTCAATTAGAAAAACAAAGGTTGTGGGCGGGCGCGTATTTGCTACTTCTTTTTTCGGCCGCAGCTTCAACATTACAAATAGTTTTTGTTCTGAGGAATCGGCTGGTAAGAATTCGCGGTGGGGTGCGATTTGGACATTTAGCATTGTGTTTGCCTTTGGTAAATTATCTCACAGAATTGGAAATTTTTGCTGTTTTTTTACTGATATTTGGCACTTAGGCGATCGAGCTGTGTCTAGCCTCCGATCCCCCCTAGCCCCCCTTAAAAAGGGGGGGACAAGAAGTTGCTCTTGCGTCCCCCTTAAGAAGGGGGATTTAGGGGGATCTAGGCTCCGCGACAAACGAGAGATATAAAGGTTTTTGCCCTAGTTGTTGACACCAATGGGCACCCACCAAAAAGGGGGGGACAAGAA